>NZ_JBIRUY010000058.1:0-36191 GCF_044335305.1 Streptomyces sp. NPDC020490
CGGACGACGGGGCCTGGACGGAGCTGCGGCTGCTGGGCCGGCACCTGCGGGGCGGGGGGGGGGGGGGGGGGGGGGGGGGGGGGGGGGGCCCCGCCCCCCCCCCCCCCCCCCCCCCCCCCCCCCCCCCCCCCCCCCCCCCCACGGCCGTGTCCAGCTCGTCAGCCACTCGCGCACGGTGGCCGGGTCGGTGGTCGACGGGCACAGCGCCCACCGCGCGGTGAGCCTGCGCTCGGCGAAGAGGTGTTCCAATGCGGCCCTGCGGCGCCGGTACGGCCAGTCGGTGATGTCGGCGCCCGCCAGCCGCAACACGCCGAAGGCCACGTAGTGCGCGGCCATTGCTCGGCGAGCCGGGCCGCGCCGGCGAGCGCGTGCGGAGGGACCAACAGTCGGCCGTGTCCGTACGGCACGCGGTCATGACCATGAACACCACCAGGAAACCCACTGCAGTCGCCGCGGCAGAAGAGTTCACCTCACCGGCGTCGTCGCCGAAGCGGCTCCGGTCGGCCCCTCCCGCACGCCGGCCCCACCTCGAGTGTTGTCGACCCTGCGGTGAGGCCGGGATCGAGGGCCCGGTCGTCTTGAGAGGATCGAGCCTCTACCGACCCCCGCACAATTCAGTGGGCCGCGTTTCGTGCGCTCCGGCGTCGGACGCGGCCCGCTCCGGAGCCGAGAGGCGGTTCAGACCGGCAGGTAAGGGCTCGGCCTGTCGTGCCAGCTGATGCGGAGCGCGTCGCGGGCGCGGGTCGCGGCCACGAAGAGGAGGGAGCGGGCTCTGAGTTCCTCGCGGGCGCAGCGGCGGGGGTCGGTGGTGCGGTAGCGCTCGAGGATCTCCGTGCGGGGGATGACGCCGTCGCGGGCGCCGACGATGGCGAGCTTCTGGTACTCGAGGCCCTTGAAGCGGTGCATCGTGCCGACGTGCACTTCGCCGTCTCCCTTGGGGCCGTCCTTGGTGAGCTCGGCGACGGTGATTCCCGCCTTGGTGGCCAGGTGGAACATCACCTGGTTGACCATGTCCCGTTCCGCGACGCACACGGCGATGCTGCCGCGCGGGTCGCGGCGCGGGCCGGTGCCGCCGTTGCCGGTCGCGATCTCCTCGCGCCAGGCGGTCAGCGCTGTGGCGAGCCGGTCGAGTTCGTCGTCCCAGGAATCACAGCTGACCAGGTCGGGCGCGGGGCCGCGCAGGAGGGAACGGTAGCCGTCGAGGGTGTCGGTGCTGTCGTCGAGGTCGTCGTAGGCGAGATCCTTGCCGGTGAGGTCCACCACCCGCAGGGCTCGGGAGAGGATCTCCCTGGTGGTGCGGTAGCTGAGGGTGAGCCGGGAGGAGCGGCCCCGGATGTTGATGCCGACGGTGGAGAGGGTGACCTGCTGGTCGTAGATGCGCTGGTGGGTGTCGCCGGCGATGAACAGGTCGTCGGGCCCGGGGGCGACCATGGCGCGCAGCATCTTCCAGTGCGCGGCGCGCAGGTCCTGGGCCTCGTCGACGACGATGTGCCGGTAGCGGTGGTGGAGGAAGCGCATGCCGGAGCCGTCGTCGCGGTGGATGAGGTCCTTGCCGCCGACGGCCTCCTTGTGCTCCTGCCGGGCCCTGATCTTCGCGTCGCGCTCCGCCTCGAGGCGGGCGGCGCGTTCGGCGGCCTGGCCCCAGGTCTCCAGTCCCTCCTTGTCCAGGCGGGCCGTGAACTGCTCCAGGATCTTCCAGATCTGCGCGCGTTCGGGGCGGGTGACGGAACGGCCGCGGCCGGCGCGGCGTGCGTCGAAGTACGCCTTGCGGGTGCTGATGGACTGGCCGAGGATCACCTGGTCCCACTCCTCGAGGAGGAACTCGGCGTCCCAGCGGCGCTCGTCGAGTTCGAGCAGGAGCTGTCGCAGCACGGTGAGCGCGGTGCTGTCGTACACGCGCTGCCGGGCCGTGCCCTTGACGGCGTTCTCGCTGAGGACACGCGCGGCGAGCTGGTCGATATGGGCGATCTCCACGCGGGCGAGCAGCTCGGGCTCCATCAGCGAGGCGAGGCGGGCGCGCAGGTCGGTGGTGAGGTTCTTGGTGAACGTCGTCAGCAGGATGGGCCTGCCATGTCCGGGCGGCAGATGCTGCGCCAGGTGCCTGACCCGGTGCAGGGCGACGATCGTCTTGCCGGTGCCGGGACCGCCCGAGACGCGGGCCGGACCGCTGTAGGTGCGGTGGACGAGCTTGGCCTGGGTGGGGTGCAGAAAGACCTTCCAGGCGCGGAAGTCACCCTCTTCCAGGGCGGCCTGGATGTCGGCGTCGATGGTGGTGACGGTGGTGCGGGCGAGCGCGGCGCCGAGGTCCTGCGCGTAGTCCTGGCCGAGGTCGACCTTGACCGGGGCGGTGATCTCCTTGCGGACCTCGTCGAGCGGCATGCCGGCGGCGAGCCCGTACAGGATGTCCTTGGACAGCAGGGGCGCGCCCGCGACCATCTGGTCGAGCTCCTCGCTGCCGGTGACGGCGAGCGCGAGGTCGATGAGCTGGTCGGCGACGCCGAGGTCCCGCAGGTCGTCCGCGGTGATGCCGGTGAGTAGGGGCTCGGCGGCAGCCGGGGCGGATTCGGGCTCGAGCTCAGGTTCCGGGGCGGGCGCGGGCTCGGGTTCGGTAGGGGTGAGGGTGACGCCCGCGCGCCGCAGCACGCTCTCGCCCACCACGGAGAGGTCCACGAACTCGATCTCGCCGGTGATCCGGTTGATCGCGACCGAGAGTTCCTCGTAGACGTGCTTGCGGTGGCGCACCGCGATGACGAGCCAGTTCTCCTGGCCCTTGTCGTCGACACCGGCCCTGGCCAGCAGGGCGCGGTACGACTGGTCGATCTTGGCGCGGAAGACCCGGCCGTCGCCCTTGAGGGGCTTGAGGTCCAGGCCGGGGTGGTCCGGGTCCTCGCGGAAGCGGTGGCAGAAGTCGTAGAACCTGCCCTTGACCGAGCGGTCGAGCTTGTACAGCTCCTGTTCGGCCTTCTGATACAGGCTGAGCCGGGCGGTCATGGGATCAGTGCTGCCTTCCGTCGCCGGGGAGTCGTAGGAATTGCGGAGGCCGTAGGAGTCACGAAGGTCGTCACGACCGGGGAAGTCGTTCGTATCGGGTGCTCACGAGGCATCGGGGAGCCTTTCGACGAGCGCGTCGAGGTCGTCGAGCCAGCCGGCCGCCGTACGGGCCGTCCACCCCGCGTCGGCGTAGGCCTTGTCGCGGCGCAGGGCCTCCTCGTCGTCCTCGCCGTGCGGTACGGCGACGACGGCCACCCGTATGCCGGAGTCCTGCCAGGCGAAGTCGGCCGGCCAGCCGCGTTCGCCGAGTTCGAAGCCGAAGACGGGGGCCCGCTTGCCGTGTTCGGCGAGCGCGCGGGCGAGCCGGGTGAGTGCCGAGTCCGGCTCGTCCTCCTCGAGCAGGGGAAGGATCTCCTCGTCCCAGGCGGCGTCGCGCAGCAGCCGGGCGACGGCCCGCTCGGCCGCCGAGCCACCGGCCTCCGCCTCGGCGACCGCGCTTGCGCCGGTGGGCGGCGCCTCCCGCGCCACCGCCGCCTGCGCCGTCGGTGCCTCCCGCGGCCGGTGCACGGCGATGAGGGAGTCGAGTTCGCCGATGCCGCCGGTGACGGCCAGCACGTCGACCGGGAAGGCGGCCGCGCGGCTGCCGGCCAGTTGGACACCGTCCCCGCCGGCGAACGCGAGGAACTGCAGCAGGTTCGACCAATAGAGCCAGGCCCGCCAGCGCAGCTTGTGCGCGTCGGTGCCCAGGACCTCGTCACGGTCGTCCAGCACGGCCAGCGCGCTCCACCGCACCGCGTGCGGATCCT
Source organism: Streptomyces sp. NPDC020490 (assembly GCF_044335305.1). NCBI lineage: Bacteria > Bacillati > Actinomycetota > Actinomycetes > Kitasatosporales > Streptomycetaceae > Streptomyces > Streptomyces sp. NPDC020490. The sequence goes on from NZ_JBIRUY010000058.1 coordinate 3,798, forward strand.
CGCCGTCGCTGGCGTCGACGGTGAAGAGGAGCGGGAGCCCGTACGCGTCGCTCGCCCGGAGCACCAGAACGGCTCCGTCGCCCGTGACCGGTTCCCCGGACGGCTCGAGCCCCGCGCCGTACGTGTCGAGCGCCGATCGCAGTGCCTGGCGTGTCTGGGGGCGGTCCGCCTGCATGGCCAGGGCGGCGGGCTCGGCCATGAGGCCGGCCACCAGGGCCCTGGCGCGGCGCCCCCACCGCTCCTTTGCCGGGTCGCGCAAGTAGGCGAGGAGCGCCTCGACGGGGTTGGCGAACACGGCCTGTGCGAAGTCGGCGCGCGCGCCGCCCATCTCCTCGTACCAGTCCTTGGCCGCGTCCTGCGCGCTGCGCGGGTATGGCGGCCAGACCGGCTCGGCCTTCGCGGCCTCGCCCTTCTCGAACAGCTCCAGGTCGTCCCAGGTGAGCTGGAAGACGACGTGGTTCCTGTCCCGCAGCCGGTTGCGTTTGTCGCAGTCCGCGGCGATCCGGTTGTGCGCGCGGGTGGCGTGGTAGCGGTGGCCGTCGAGGTAGACGGTGACGTACTCCTTGGGACCGTCCGTGGACTCGAAGGTGAAGTCGGTCCGGGTGTACTCCATGTCCCGCTGCGCGGTGAGCCGCCAGTTGGTGCCCTGGCCGAAGCGCAGGTAGCCGCTGGCCGTGCTGCTCTCCTCCAGTACGGCGTCCCGCTCCTGGCCGGTCCAGGTGCGCAGGGCGGCCAGGAACCGGGCCTCCAGGTCGGACTCGACCTGCTTGTCCAGGCCGATCAAGTCTGTGCTGGGCAGATGGGCGACCTTCCACAGGTCGACGGGCCGCCCGTCCTCGCCGAGCACCGGCCCGCCGTCCTGGTCGACCGGGCCCAGCAGGTCGTTGATGATCCCCAGGGCCTCGAGACGCGAGACGGTGTCCTGGTGCCGCTCCTCGGTGTAGCGGTGCAGGCAGCGGTGGCACGCGAGCCGTCCCTCGTCCCGGCACGGGCACGTCAGCAGCGCCCGCCGCGCGTCGGCGAGCGCCGCCCGGAAGTGTGCCGGGTCGGTGAGCCGGTGCAGGTAGCCGGTGCCGCCCGGCAGGCGGTCGAAGAGCACCAGGAAGTGCCGGGTCTCACCGGTGCCGTGGTCGGGCATGCGCGCCAGCGTCGAGTCCAGGTGCTGCGGGTCACCGCCGAAGTGCTGGTCGACGCCCAGCCGCAGGGCCGCCCGGAAGGAGTGGATCTTCTCGTCGACCAGGACGGTGGCGGCCGGCAGCAGCACCCGCAGCGCCTCGGTGCGCAACTGGTGCGCCAGCAGCACCGGCTCCTGCGCCACCTCCTGCGGGTTCTTCCCCCGGCGCAGCGGGCACCACGGCTGGTGGTGCTTCAGCTTCGGGTTGCGCGCTGCCGCGGAGTCCAGGGCGTCGGTGTCGTGGTCGAAGACGGGCCGCCCGTCCGCGGTCGCCGCGCCGCAGCCCGTGCACACGTGGAACGGCGCCATCCGCACGCTGTGCCCGGCGAAGTCGTCCTCCGCCTTCGCGTCGAACCGCATCGGGCCGACGTTCACCCGCCGGACGACGGCCGTGCGGCAGAAGTCGATGCCGAACGTCTGCGTCTCGTGCCGCCAGGACGTCTTCGGCTCGATGTCCTCCTTCGCGATGTCGACCGCGTCGATCACCGTGTAGTACCGCTGCTCCCGGTCGTCCTTGTCGTCGCTGATCCGGGCGTCCTCCCGCTTGTCCCGGGAGGTGACGACGGCGGGCTCGACGACCTTGTGCAGGCAGGAGCCGTCGTCCGCGATCCGGGCACTGTCACAGCGCGGGCACGGCGAGCGGTCGGCCTCGGCGTCTTCCGTGCGCACGTATCCGCACTCCTGGCAGAACCGCCACAGCCGCCAGTCGGGATCGGTGGCGGTCCCGATCTCCAGGCCGGTGACCTGGTGCTTGTAGCCGTTGACGTAGAACGTGTTGCCCGGCGCGAACTCGGACAGCGCGTAGCGGCGGGGCCGCTCGTAGGCACGCGGCTTGGACTTGTACGTCTCCCGGCCGGTTTCCTCGTCGACGCCCTCCGGCCAGTAGAGCGTGGCGTTCAGTGTGGTCACCGCGTCGATGAGCGCGTAGTTCGGCAGCAGCCCGAGATCGCACAAGGCCTGCTGGGCCGTGGTGAGCCCGAGGGACAGCAGCCGTTTGCCGACCGACCGGTGCTCGGCGTCCAGTTCGGCCTTCTGGCGCGCCTGCTCGTCGTCGCTGTCGTGCAGTTCGTCGCGCGCCTCACCGATCAGCTTCAGCCGGCGGCGCAGCACCTCCTCGCCGCGCCGCCACTGGCGTTCGGCCTCCTCCGTCGCGCTGCGCAGCCCGCGGGTGGCGTACTCGCGCAGTTCGGCCCGGGCCCGGTCGCTCACCCCGCCGGGGAACAGCTCCAGGAAACCGTCGACCAGCTGATCGCCACTGGCGAGGGCTGCCTCGACCAAGTCGGCGAGGTAGCCGGAGGGGCCGAACAGCTCCGGGGCTCTGGCCGGTATCGCGGCCAGGGGCTTGCCGTCGGGGCGCGGCAGGCGCCCGCGCGCGGCCAGGTCCAGCAGATGGGCCAGGTACTGGCGGCGCAGAATCTCGATCGCCGACAGATGGCTGCCCGGCGGCACGATCCGCCCGGCGATCATCTCGCGCGGCTGGTCCAGGAAGTACAGGTCGCGGCGGCTGCGGTCGGGGATCGTCAGCAGGAACGCGTTGCCCGTCCGCCGTCCGGCCCGCCCCACCTGCTGGGCGTAGTTGGCGGGCCGGCGCGGCAGCGCGGCCAGCACGACGGCGGACAGGTCGCCGATGTCGATGCCCATCTCCAGAGTGGGCGTGCACGACAGCACGTTGGGGTCCTTGAACCCGCTGCCGTGCTTGAACGCCGCCTCGACTCGCTCCCGCTCCGGCCGGGTGAGCATCCCGGTGTGCTCGGCGGTGACGACCTGGTAGGTGCCCGCCTTGCGGTACAGCCGCCGGTAGTAGTCGTCCCGGTAGTTCCGGTCTCGGTGGTGCACGCCCAGTTCCTCCGGGCGGTTCCCGGCGACCAGCCGGCCCCGGCGGCAGCGGTACGACGGGCACGGCTGCCCGTGCCACTGGTCCAGCAACTCCGGGTGGACCGTCTGCTCCCAGAAGCAGACCGGGCAGCGCACGAACGCCTCGTTGACGACGTCGTCGGCGAGCAGCCGCACGTCGACCGATCCCGGCTGCAGCCCGTACACCCGCAGGCTGCTGTCGGCCGGGGTGCGAACCGACAGCAGCCCCGCCGTAACCAGCTCGGGCAGCATCCGGTTCCAGAAGCCGGCCGTCTGCTCGCGGGGCAGGTCGAGACAGCGCTGTGCCCAGCGCTCGTACCAGGACAGCCGCCCCGTCGCGAAGTCGAACTCGCTGTTGGCCTTGGGCTGGTCGAGGAGGAACACCGGGGCCGCGACACCCCGGGGGAAGGCGCGCATGCCCACCGGCCGTTTGCCCCAGATGAAGTAGCGGCTGGTCCCGGCCTCCTTCAGGTAGCCGTCCAGCCACTTGTGGCCGATCGCGCCCCTGGTGCGCAGCCGCTCCAGGAGGATCCGCAGGAAGGCGAGGTAGCGGGCGTCGTCCTGCTCGACGGGCGGCAGCCCGCCGCGCCGGCCCTCCTCGGCCAGGTGCGCGTCCTTCACGAGCGCGACCGCCGCGGCCACGTCCGCGATGCGCACCTGGGCCGCCGCCGTCCGGGTCAGCTCCAGGGTGCGGCCGTTGCGGGAGCGGAACCCGAACTCCATCAGCGCCTCGAACGCGAAACGCTCACCGATCAGGCGCCACGTCGGGAGGTCGCCGCCGCGTCCCTGGCCGGACAGCAGCCGCTGGACGCCCCGGATGTCGTGCAGGTCGGTCGGGACGACGGCGGCGAGCGTCGTACGGTCGGTGGTGGCCGCGACGACGTCCGCGATCAGGTCGTTGAGCGCGGTCGGACGCTCCTGAGACAGGTGCTTCTTGAACAGGGCGCGCAGGGAGAAGGTGTACGAGCGGGAGGCGACGAACCCGGCCCGGTGCGCGGCGTCCTGCACCGAGTCGTTGAACATCAGCGTCTTGTCCTCGCCCTGCTCCTCGTCCAGCTCACCCCCCGTGAACAACTGGGTGACCGAGGCCGCTGCGAGCGCGGCCGCGCCGGTGCCGAGGAAGCGGATCGCGTTGCGCGACCCGCACGCCGGACACCAGTCCTCCTCGGCCGCCGTGTTCGCCGTCTCGCCCAGGTTGACCAGGACGAAGGCGGAGTCGCCGGTGGCCGGGCGGGGGTTCCCGGAGCCGGGCTCGTAGTCCCTGACCGGGTCGGACAGCCGCAGTGTCCGGTTCGGCCCGTCCAGTACGCGCAGTTGTCCGCCCCGGCCGGCGGAGAGCGCGGAGACGGCCCGCCCGCCGTCCGTGCCGCGGCCGGCCGACGCCATCGGAGCGGCACCGGAGCCCTCGCGGGCCTCGGCATCCGTCGCCGCGATCAGGTTGCGCACCCGCATCTTGTCCTGGCTGACCGAGGCCCGCCGGATCTTGTGCGAGTCGACCTGGACGTGGGTGTCGTCCGTCTCCGGGGAGAACACCGCCCAGCCCGAACGCCCGCAGTCACGGCAGTAGACGGCGGGCAGGAACAGGTTCGCGGCCTGGCCCGCCGTCGCGGTGGTGACCGGCGCCGTCCGGGCGTGTCGGTCGCTCTGCCGGTCCGCCGCACCGGCCGCGTCCCACTGGAACTCCGCCTTCGGCCACGGCAGCACCCCGCGTACGAGGCGGGAGACCGAGCGGGCCCACTGGTGCACCTCCATCTGCACCAGGGGCCGCGGGTGCTCCGGCGTGGACTGCGGATCGCGGGCGACCGCCAGCAGCGCGACGAACCGGGCGAGGGCGGAGGCGGCGACCTCCGGCCGCTCGGTGATCGTCTTGCCCCACGACCGCGCGCCCCTGCGCCACATCAGGTCCAGCACTTCGCCGGTGGTCCGTACCTCGCCGTCGAGCGCCTGCATGACGGCGGAGGTGAGCGTCTGCCGCTTCAGGTTCCGGCCGAGCAGGAACGGGTCCGGGTCCCGGGTGCCGGTCACCGTCTCGACGAGATCGGCGAACTCCGCCTTCCCGAGGGACGGATCGGGCAGTAGCGCCAGTTCGTCGGGGGAGGGGTCCGGCAACGACGGGTCGAAGTCGTCCGGCGGAATGAACTCGTCGACGCTCTGCCGGTCCTCACCGATAATCGCGTCCTCGGTGAACCGGGCCCCGAAGACCTGGGTGGCGACGTCGAGGAGCTGACGCACCCCGTCCCCGTCCGTACCGGACGCGAGCGTCGCGGACGTGGCGACCGGGCAGATCCGCCCCAGCGGGTTCCCCGGCTCCGACGCCCCGACGGCGGCGGCCAGGCGCCGCAGCAGCATCGCCACGTCGGTGCCCTGGGCACCGTCGTAGGTGTGGAACTCGTCCACGACGACGTACCGGATGTCCGCGCCGTTCCACAGCGCGGCGTCCTGGGAGCGCTGGAGGAGCAGGTCCAGCATCTTGTAGTTCGTGATCAGGATGTCCGGCGGCGACACCCACATGTCGGAACGGCGGGTGTACACCCGGTCGTACGTCGTCTCCGCCCGGTCGCCGATGTACAGGCCGGCGCGGAGTTTGCCGAGGTCCGCGTCGTGCGTGCACAGCAGGTCGTTGATGCGCTGCGCCTGATCGGTGGCGAGCGCGTTCATCGGGTACAGGAACACGGCCTTGACGCCGTTGTGGCCCGCGTCGCGCTCGCGGGCGCAGTGGTCCAGGACCGGGTAGAGGAACGACTCCGTCTTGCCGGAGCCGGTGCCGGTCGTGACGAGCGTCGGCCGTGGGGTGCGGCCGCCGGCCGACGACAGCCGCTCGAACGCCCTGGCCTGGTGGGCGTACGGGGTCCAGTCGTCCGTCCGCCGCCAGTCCAGCAGCTCCTTCCAGGAGTCGCCGGCCCGCGTGAACGGTGTGCGTATCCGCAGGAACGGCCCCCGGAACATCCCGGACGTCTCGTCCCCGAGGAACCGGTGCAGCGACTCCCGGGCGCCCTCGTCGGTCAGCGCGTACGTCGTCGACAGGTACTGCAGCAGGCTCTCCTTGAGCCCCTGCGCCTCGAGCGTCGGCCTCACTGGTTGGGAACCTCCTGCTTCACCGGGTCCCACTCACCCCGGGCGATGGCCTCGTCCAGCCGCTTCTGGAAGTAGGCGTGCGCCTCGCGCATCTCCTTCTCCCGGTCGGCCTTGTGGAAGGGGGTGGTGTAGCCGTCGGGGACGGGGGCGTTGTCGGGGTCGGCGAGGTAGGCCTGGAACTGGCCCCAGGTCTCCTTGGTCTGCCGCTGACCGATGGTGCGGGCGTTGCCGGCGAGCTTCCACCCCTCGGCGTCGAACCAGGTCACAGCCTCGTACTTCTGCAGCACGGGGAAGCGGCCACGGTAGGCAGCGATCAGCGCGTCGGCGTCCATGCCGAGCCAGACGGCCACGAGGGCGTCGATCTCGACGAGGGCGGAGCGGCGAGCGCGTTCGGTGCGGAGGGGGGTGTCACGGTGCCAGTTGGGGGTGACGTCGTGGAGGGGCTGCAGGCCGGGCCAGGGGAGGGCCCAGGGGGCGTGGGTGGGCCAGGTGGGGTCGTACAGCTCCTTCCAGAGGTCGGCGTAGGCGGTGGTGAGGCAGTTGAGGCGGAGGGTGCGGAGGAGGAGGGCGGAGGCAAGGGGATGCTTGAGGGTGGGAGCGGGAGTGGCCTTGGCTCCCGATACGCGGAGGTCGCCACGTCCTGTAGCCCGCAGGAAGTAGTCCAGGGGCAGCGAGGCCCAGAATCCAGCCACCAGGGCGGTCAGCTGGAGGTCCGGCATCGCCAGGCTGTGCACCGCGTCGATGTGCGTCGTGCCTGGTGGTACCAGGGCTGCATAAAGAGCACGCTCGGTGTCGGGCGCGACTTGACGACGCCAAGCCAATCGGTGGAATGTTGCGTACCGCCTCCTCGCTCGCTCTGCGAGCACCGCATCGACTTTGGAAGGCTCAGCTTGCCCCAGAGGCACATGCTCGGCCCGAGCGACCTGCTGACGGGCGCGCTCTAGCGCCTTCTCGTTAGATCGAAGAGATGCAAGAGTGCGGTGATCGACCCACCGATCCTGGGCTGCCAAAAATTCTTGATTTCGTCCGTTTGCTCGCACATATTCGGTGTCTGCTACGAAGTCCAATGGGATCCGAACGAGGTCAGCCCCGTACGGGTCGTTGCTGTTGGCGTCGTGGCGCTTGAAAATAGGTGTTGCGACGCTGATCTGTGTTCCCTTGAGGATCACATGACGCCAGCGATCCGGCTCAAACTCCAGGCCAGTGGAAGGGTCAGGCCGGTTGTAGTCGATTAGGTTATCCTTCTTTGCTCCGCTTTCGTGATAGCCAGCGCTGATCTGCGGCGAGAGAGAGCCCAGTCGCAACGGATAGTCCGCCAGTGCGCCAATCGCACTGGCTTCCGCCGTGCTCAAGGGAAAAAGCAGGCGGGCTCGATTCACCGGCCCGCCTTCTTCGTCCAATAGACGCTGCCAGACGGTCAGCAGGTTCGTGTCAACGTGGACAACCCGCGACCGGTGTGGACGCTCGTCGAACTCGCCGTTGCGGTAACGGATGCCGGGCACCTCACCGCTGCCGTCATGCTCGGCAGAGAGGCGCAAGGTGTCTGCCGACACCAGCCAGGACAGGTGCTGGAATTCGATATCCTGCTGGCGCCCGTACACGTGCACGCCGAAGTGGCTGGACTCGCCCACTGGCTTTTGAAAGAAGCGATGCCCTGGGTTAAAGAAGTCGCCGTGTATGCGAAGTCGGCGGTAGGCGGCTTCTCTCAGTGTGCCTTCCTTTTCGCCGATGAAGTGACTGTCAGGGTGAACCAGCCCTGTCGTTCCCCATGCTGACGCGTGATCCCACACCTGGCACATAAAGGCGCGGTAGAGGTCTGGCTGGCTCCCCGAGATGAGCGGATATGTTTGCGAAGCCGCCAAATAGTTGGCGACCGTGGCTGTCGAAGTGACTTCCTGCAGCAGGTAGGCGGCTACCTCAGGCTTTGCGATTTCTGCCGCCCGGCGCTTGCTCTTCTCAGACGTCGGCGGCTTCTCCGTCAGCATGAACCACGGCTGGTGCTCTGCGAGTACAGGGCTCTCCTTCCACTCTGGCTGCACCCACGGAGGATTCCCCACCTGCAGATCGAACCCGCCCCCCTGGGCGAAGACCAGCGCGAAGTCCAGTTCCCAGTGCAGGAAGCCCTGTTCCTCGGCGATGTTGGTGACCGTGTGCATCCAGGGGAAGCGGATCTCCGGGTCCGCGAGGTCCATCCCCATCAGGTGGGGGAGGTTCTTCTCGAAGTCCTTGAGCGCGTCCAGGTTGTCGAACTCGGTGACCAGGTTCTGCTCGTCGGGGTCCACGGTGCCCAGGAGGGCCTCGAGAAAGTCCAGCCAGTCGTCCAGCTCGACCAGCGGAATGGTGTCCCGCCACGTCCGCTGCTTGGACTGCTTCGGCGCACCGCGCCTGGACTGGCCACTCGCCTCCACCGCCTGCAGGGCGATGAGCGGCTCGTCCTCCGCCGCTGCGGACACCAGCGTCTCCGGCGTCGGCCCCGACGCGAACAGCATGGTCTGCTCGGTGAAGCGCGGCTCCGGGACCGCCGCCGTCGTGCCCTCGCTGCTCTCGCCGCCCCCGTTCGCCGCCCCGCCGACCAGCGGCACCCCCAGCAGGTCACCGAGCGCGTTGGCCGAGGCCACCGCCAGCACCGTGTCGTCGTAGGCCCCGTCCGTGCCGTCCAGCAGGGACCCCTTGTCCGCCGGCCAGAACCACAACGCGCACCACGCGTCCATGACCTTCTTCAGGCGCCAATACGGCGTCTCGGTGGCCTCGAACAGGTCGGCCATGACCTGCTCCTTCGGCACCGCGCCCGCCGCCGTGCGCAGGAAGTCGTATTCGGGGTCGCCAGGCTCGGCGCCCCATACGTCGATCTTGCGGGCGATCGCCGCCTCGGAGAGCCGCATGCGCTTGATGACGAGCGTCCACAGGAACTCCGCCCGCTTGGCCGCGTCCCGCAGCCGCGTGAACTGGGAGGAGGCCTCACGCCTCGGCCTGCCCGCCTTGTCGAGCTTGGGCGTGCCGTCCTTGTTCAGGTGCGCGGTGCTGCGCTTCGGTCGCTGGAGGATGCCCTTCTTCCAGGCGGCCAGGCGCGCCACCTCGTCCTTGGCGAGTTCCTTGGCCTCCTTGGAGCCGGTCACGGCCGCCCACCCGGGGCTCGGCAGGAGGAACTGGTGGACCGCGTCGGCGGGCAGCGGCTGCGGCTCGCCGTCCTTGAGGAACGGCAGCGGGGTCGGCGCGAGCGTGTTCTTCGCCGCGAGCCAGGCCTTCGCCGGGGAGACGACGTCTTCGCCCGCGTACACCGCCCGCCGTCCGCCGATCAGCGAGTTGCCGCGCCGCAAGTGCAGTCCGAACCACGGGGCCCGCATCCCCGGGTGCATGGTGTTGAGCCAGAGGGAGACTTCCGCCAGCTCCACGCCCGTGGCGTTGAGGTCGACGCCGTACGCGTTGTGCAGGGCGACGTACGCCTTGACCTTCTGCTTCTCCGTCAGCGCGGACGAGGCAGGCAGGGAGACGCCCAGTTCGTCCTGGCGGCGGCGCAGGTACTCCTCGGCGACCTGGTTGATCGCCTCGTTGAGGAACGCGCCGGAGCCCAGCGCGGGCTCGCAGATCTTGTACTTCAGCAGCTCGGCCGCCCGCGTCCGGACGGTCTCGCCGTTCTCGTCGCGCTCCTGGTCGAGGAGGTGCTTGAGCGCCAGCTCGACGGTCACCTTGGTCAGCGACTCGGGGGTGTAGTACGAGGCGGAGGTCTCGCGGTCGCGGCCGGCCAGCCGGTAGACGAACTCTCCCACCTTGTACTTCTTCGGCCCGCGCAGGCCCTTCACCGCGTCGTGCTCGTCGTACAGGACCCAGGTCTTCTCCGGATACTCCATCCGGCGGTGCGCGGGCACCAGCCAGGAGCCCTTCTCCGGGTCACCGCCCTTGGCGACCTCGCACAGCTCCTCCTCGGCGATGATGCCGGTGTACGACATCAGGCCCTCGTACACGGCGCCGAGCTGGTTGATGCCGAGGTTGCGGTAGGAGATGAAACCGCCGCGCTCCCCGCGCCGCTTGGCCTTCTTCATGGTCAGCAGCCGCAGCACCTCGTGCAGGGCACTGTTGCGCAGCCGCAGGTCCAGCCACTTCGGCTCGGTCTCCTCGTCGCTGCGGGGGTCGAGGACGCCCCGGCCGATCAGCCGGATGGACTTCGGCTCGAAGAGTTCGCTGCGCAGCGGCTCGAAGCGCAGGCCGCGGTCCTCGCTGCGCCGCTTGGCCTTGAGCTTGCGGGTTTCCTCGTCGTCGTCCGGGAGGTCGTCGTCGGGCTCGGTGCCGTACGGGCGGTGGCCGTGGTTGACCTTGTTGAACAGGACGTCGAGGGAGGCGAAGAGATGGTGGCCGTTCTTCGCCTCCTCCTCGACGAGCTGCTCGTCGCGCTCGACGAGCTCCCGCAGCCGTGCCACCGAGTACCCGGCCTCGTAGGTGCCGTCGTCGGCGGGCAGGATGCCCAGCTCCGGGCGGGCCTCGGCGTAGAGCAGGAACAGAATGCGGTAGAGGTAGCGCAGCGACTCGCGGGTGAGTTCCTTGGCGAACGGCAGCTTCGGGTCCTCGATCTGCCGGGGCTCGACGCCGGCCTCCTTCAGCCGGGCGAGGACCTCGTTGGCGATGATCTCGACCGAGCGCTGCAGTCCCTCGCGCAGCTCCCCGGAGACGCCGACCGCGTTGTCGCGGGAGGCCTTGACCAGGGCGTCGATGCCCGGCCCCTTGCCGTCCTCGGCGGGGGCGAGCAGCTCGTGGCTGAACAGGGCGGCGATGGTGGCCAGTTCGCCGCCCTGCTTGCGGTCGTTGCGTTCCAGCGCGGCGTCCAGGTTGGCGGCGAGGAAGCGGCCCTCCCCCCACACCTGGCGGTCGGCCAGGACGATCACGCCGCCGCACAGCAGGAGCACGAAGCGAGGTGGCTCCCCGCCCGGCTCGCCCAGTTCGCTCTGGAAGAGCCAGGTGGCGAGGGACTGGCCGCTCTCGTAGACCTCGCTGCCGCTCACCCGCAGCGGGTGCGGCAGGCGGCCGGGGCCGTCCGCGTCCAGGGCCGTGTCGTTGCCGGCGGCCCAGCCGCACTCGAGGGCCACGATGCCGTCGCCGTGCCAGGCCGTGGTCACGGTGTGCTCGCGCCCGGCGCGGTGGACGGTCAGCCGGCGCCGCTCGGGGGCGCCGGCGAAGCCGAGGGCCGCCAGTACCTTGTCGTGCCAGGCGCTGAGCCGCTCGCGCCAGTCGCCGTCGTTGTAGGTGTTGAGGCGGGCTCCGGCGGCGGCGCTGTTCTCATCGGCATCGTCCTCGGCGTCCAGCTTGGCGCGTTCGGCGAAGAAGTTGCGGTACTCCTCCGAGAGGTACGTGCCGCGCAGGGCGCGCAGCATCTCCCTCGGTGTGGGACGCGGGTCCTTCTCGTCGGTCTCCCGGACCGTCCAGGTGGCGAGAAGGCCCTTCTTGAGGTCCTGGCCCAGTTGCTCGGCGAAGTAGTGGGCGGACAGGTACTCGCCGCGGTTGGAGAAGGAGTCGAAGTCGGTGCTCATCGGGTGGTCTCCCCAGCGGCGGCGGTGGACAGGGGCTGCAGGACGCAGAGCAGACGCAGCATGGGCGCCCCCGAGGTCTTCAGCGACTTGATGAGAGTCTTGCGGCGGCTCGCCGTGAGGTTCACGTCGTTGCGGTCCTTCGCCGTGCGGGCCGAGGCGAGCAGGGCGTCCTGCTGCCACCGCGTCACACGCTTCTCGTACGGGGCGAGCATGTCGTCGATCCGCCGCGCGTACTCGGCCTCCCGCGCGCGCAGGTACCGCGTGGCCTCGTCGACCGCCTGGGGGACGAGCCGCTGCAGTGCCTCGCGCTCCTCCTCGGACACGGCGCGGCCGGGCATCTTCGGTCCGACACCGCACGCGGCGAGGAAGGCGGCGTCCATGCGCACGACCCGGGGCGCGTCGGGCAGCCCGACGACGGCCATCCACTCCACCACGGTGGGGCGGCCCACGGCGTTGGAATGGATGCCCTGCACCAGACAGACCGGCCCGGTCAGCTCCGCCGGCAGGCGCGGGTCCAGCTTGGCCGCCGCGACGGAGTCGGCGCTGTACGCGAGGACGAACGCCTCGTCGTGCCGCAGGGACGCGAGCGCCTTGTCGGTCACCCAGTCCAGGACGGGATGCACGTCCGAGACGTAACTGACGTTGGGCCACTGGGTCTTGGACGACTCGCGGGCCGCCCTCAGCCGCTTCTCCCCGAGCCCCTTGTCGAAGGTGATGCGCAGCCGCCCGGGAGCCTTGCTCGTGGGCAGGATGTGCTGCTCGGTCAGGTACGACTTGGGCAGCGCCTTGAAGCGGTACTGCAGGTCGGCCGGCGGCTCGAACGCGAGAGTGCCGTCGTCCTCGTGGCGCAGCTTCAGCTCGTTGTCCGGCCCCGTCGGGCAGATCTGGCGCAGCGCCTCCTCGAAGTAGGCGGAGGTCGAGCGGAACACGCTCGGGACGGTCGCGGACGCCACTTCGTCCTGGGCCGACCTGGACCCGATGTTGCCCATCATCTTCCTGAGCAGCGACGAGGAGCCGCCGCTGGACTGTTTGATGGACTCCTCCACAGTGCGGCCGGCGAGCAGGTCCCGCGTGAGGCGGTTCTCCTCCTCCTGCGCCCGGTACAGACCGGTCACCGCCTCGGCCGAGCCGTCGATCCGGTGCGCCTCCTCCTCGCGTGCGAGGAGCTTGGCGCCGACCAGCCGGTCGTCGAGCGGCAGGGCCTCCCCGGTCTCCGGAGCACGCCGCCACTCCACGTCACTGGTGAGGACCAGGGCACGGAACTGCGGCTTCTCCTTCTGCCCGTAGCGGTCGATGCGGCCGTTGCGCTGCTCGATGCGGATCAGCGACCAGGGCAGGTCGTAGTGGATGAGCTGGTGGCACTCCTGGTGGAGGTTGACGCCCTCGGAGGCGACGTCGCCCGTGAGGAGGATGCGCACGGGGTCGTCGCGCAGCCCGAACTTCTCGACGATCCGCTTCTGCTCGTCCTCGTTGGTGGCCTCGCCGTGCATCACCTGCACCGCCCCGCCGTACGCCAGCCAGGGCCGGTCCTTCTTCTCACCCGCCTCGACGGTGCCGCTCTTCTGGAACCCGAGCCGGGCCGGAACTGCCTCGGCCAGCCAGGTCAGCGTGGGGATGCGCTCGGAGAAGATGACGACGCGGGTGTCCGACCCCGGGCCGACACCGATCTTCTTGAGCTGCTCGACCAGCGCGTCCAGCTTCGCGGAGTCCTCGTCCCCGAGCTCGCCGGCCAGCCGCTCCAGTTCCACGATCGCCTCGCGCTCGACCTTGAGCGCGGCCTCGCGGGCGGCTGGGTCCTCGCCCTTCTTCCCTTTCGCGGGGCCCGCCAGGTAGCGGCGTCGCGCCTCCAGCGACTTCTGGAGCGCCTTGTGGGAGGAGAGGAAGGCCTTGAGGAAGTTGTAGGCGGCGAGCGGGTCGGCGCAGACCGAGGAAGCGGCGGGATCACGCGGGATCCAGCGGGCGGCCAGTTCCTCGAAGACCGCGCGCTCCTTCTCGGTGGCCTGCGCGGGGACCGGCTCGGACGGGCCGCGGTCGGCCCACACGCCCTTGAGGGAGTCCCGCACCTCCTTGTCCGTCTTGGTGCGCCGGATGTAGAGGTGGTCGAGGTCCTTCACGTCGTAGTCCGACGGGTTCGCGATCGCCGCCTCGTCCAGCATCCCGATCAGCTCGGCGAACGACCCGGCGTCGCCGTTGTGCGGAGTCGCCGAGGCGAGGATCAGCGCGTCGGTGCGGCGGGCCAGCAGGCGGGCGAGGTCGTTGTTCTTCGTGCCGCGGTTGACCAGGTTGTGCGACTCGTCGATCACGACCGCGTCCCACTCGGTGGAGTCCAGGTGGTGGGCGTACACATCGCTCTTGAGCGTGTCCACGGAGATGATCGCCCGCTTGAAGTAGGCGAACGGGTTCCGCCCGGCGGGGATGTCCTGCTGGATGCGCTGGATGCCCGTGGAGTCGAGCCTGACGAGGGGGATCGAGAACCGGGTCCACAGTTCGCGCTGGAACTGCTCCAGGACGTGCGCGGGTGTGACGACGAGAATCCGCTCGCCCCGCCCGCGGCGGATCAGCTCGGCCAGCAGGATGCCGATCTCCAGCGTCTTGCCCAGCCCCACCACGTCGGCGATGAGGACCCGGGGCTGCGGGTTCTTCATGGAGAGGGCGAGCTCCGCCGGCCGCAACTGGTGCGTCTGGCGGTCCATGAGGAAACCGTCGGCCAGCGCGAGCCCGTGCTCGGTCTGGGGCAGCGCCGTCTTGCGGATCACCGCCTCCAGGTAGAGGCGGGCCTTGCGGTGGTTGGGGGAGCCGTCGGGGACCAGTTCGGTCTTCCGCGGGTCGAGCACCTGGATGTCGTCGAGCAGGCTGTAGAAGACGGCGTCGGTTCCCCGCACGAACGAGGAGACGCCGGTGACCTCCACCATCCAGCCGTCCCGCGCCGTGGGCGCGACCTTGCGGACGAGCCACTGCTCGTCACGGATGCGGACCTGGGCCCCCGGCGCGTAGGAGACCGCCCCGCCGGCCGGCCGTGCCACGTCCCCCGACGCGTCGAGGGCGAGTCCGTCCTCGCTCACCACCTCGAGCACGCCCTGGCCGTCACCGGCCCCCGCAACGGTGGTCACGTCCTGCTCCACTTCCCGCCCCGATCTTCCTGGACCGCCGCCGTCGTGCACGGTCCGTCCGTATCAATGCTGCCTACATGTACCGCGTGCCACGGACACCGCCCCCACGGCGTCACCAGCAGGCCGGCCTCAGAGGCCGGGCTGCGCGGCGTACCGGCTCCGCAGTTCCTCGGCCACGCGCAGCGACGCGGGCGGCCGTCCCGGCCTGCGGGGTACGGGCACGGGCGCCTCGGCCGCCGGGGCGGAGGGCGCCGTGCTGCCCGCCGGTGAGTCGGGCGACTCCTCGACTCCGACGGTCCCGGCGGCGTTCTCCGTGTCTCCCCCGTCTCCTCCGTCTTCCGCGCCCGCCGTGACCGGGTCCGGTGCGGCCGGTGGGGGACCGTCCAGAGGGCTGTCCGGCTCGTCCTCACCGAGCTCGACCGCCTGCGCGGCCATTCGCCTCCACACCGCCGAGGGTGGCTCGTTCCCGGGAGCCGGCTCCTCCACGTCCGTCGCGGTGGCGTCGATGAGGGCGTGCCGTGCCGCCATGGGAGACAGCCCCGCCTCGGACAGCACGCTCGTGCATCCGGCCATCACCGCATCGAGGGAAGGCCGGTCGGCCGGGTCGTGGGCCAGCATGGAGCCGATCAGCGGCTCCAGGATCTGGGGGAGGCCGCTCAGGTCCGGAGCCTGGTCGGCGTTGGCGACCTGCCCGACGATCGCCTCCCAGCGCGCCCCGTCATAGGGGTAGTGCCCCGTGGCCGCGTACAGCAGCACCGTGCCGAGGCCGTACACATCGGCGGACTCCTTGACCTTTGTCCGCCCCTGAGCCTGCTCTGGCGGCATGCAGCGCACGGTGCCGATGATCATTCCGCTGTGGGACAGCGTGTCCTTGGCGGTATCGAGGAACGCACCGAGGCCGAAGTCGATCAGGATCGGGCCGTAGGTCCCGAGCATGACGTTCTGCGGCTTCAGGTCCCGGTGGAGCAGCCCCACCGCGTGCACGGCCTGGAGCCCCTCCGCCAGCAGGGCGCCGAGGCTGGCCGCCAGTGGAGCGGACAACGGGCCGTTCCCGTCCACGTACGACAGCAGCGTCTGGCCGGGCACGTACTCCATGGCCAGCCACGGCCGTTCCGCGTAGGGGTCGGCGTCCAGGAAACGGGCGACTCGGTTCGTCCCCACGACGGTCCTGGCGATGAGCGCTTCCTTCTCGAAGCGCGCACGCGCGACCGGGTCCAGCCGGTCCGAGCGGATCAGCTTCACCGCGACCGGATCGCCGGCGGGCGAGAAAGCCAGGTAGACCTCGCCCATTCCCCCCGAGCCCAGCTCCCGCTCGACCACGTACCGGCCGATCTGTCCGGGCACCCCGTTCATGAACCGTGCGTATCCTCTCGCCCGCCGCGCATCCCCCGAGCGGCCTCCACCGGACCCACACCCTAGTCCCACGGCTGAACCGGCGGGCCCCCCATCCCGTCCTTCAACGGGCGAAAAGGTCGTCGTCGGCCGCCGGTGGCGGGTACCGGAGGGTTCCGCCGGCGCCGCCGGGGAGGAACTGGACCGCGAGGCCGGGTGTTGTGGCCTCGGGCGGACGGATCAGATCCGGCCCCGCTCCAGACCCGGGACGAAACCGGACCATGCGCTCCGGGGGAAGGCGAGCTGGAGTCCGCCGCGTTCCTTGGAATCCCACTTCTCGATGAGGCGCAGGGACTCGCGTGGGTTGAGCGCCTGTCCTCGGATGCTGCCATGCTTCGCGGCCAGGACGCGTAGCTCCCCGCGTTCCTCGACCGGCACTGGGCCATCGGCGCCGTCAGAAGGCGTCGTCACGGCCCTGCGGGGAGCGGTCTCGCTCGGTAGGATCTTGACGGCCTTTCAGGCCTGAGCAAAGGGAGCAGCGGGAGTCAGGCAGGGGTGCATCCGGCCGTTCTCCGCTGAGTGCTTGACCCGGTCGGCGGGGCAGGCGGGGAGACGAGAGACGGGGAGCAGCGGTGGATGCGGCATCGATGACGCTGCGCGGACTGTTCGGACCGGACCAGCGTCTTGTCGTACCGGTCTTCCAGAGGCCGTACGTTTGGACCGAGGACAGGAACTGGCGTCCGCTGTGGGAGGACGTCACCGCTCTGGTCCGACGGAGGCTGGCGGGGGACGAGGTCCATCCGCACTTCCTCGGCGCCGTGGTGCTGGATCAGATGCCGACCCCCACGGGGGCGATGCCCGCCCGGCAGGTCATCGACGGCCAGCAACGGCTGACGACGCTGCAGGTCCTCCTCGCGGCGATCCGCGACGTGGCGAGGGAACTCGACGTCGACGCCAGGTACGTGCGCGCGCTCGCCAAGCTCACCGCCAACGACGACGACATGGCCGACGACCCGCACGCCCTCTACAAGGTGTGGCCCACCCACATCGACCGCGCGTCCTTCCGCGACATCGTGGATGGCCGGCTGCGACGGGCCGCCGATGTCGCGGCCCCTGCCGCTCCGGGCGCCTCGACGATCGTCCGGGCGTACTGGTTCTTCCGCGACCGCACCGTCGAGTGGGCACAGGAGCTGACGTACGAGAGCACGGTAGACGAGGGCTTCGACGCCCTGGTGCGCGTGGTGCGCGACAAGTTCGAGCTCGTCGTCATCGACCTCAAGCCCGAGGACAACGCCCAGGTCATCTTCGAAGCGCTCAACGACCGTGGCACTCCGCTGCAGGCCTCCGACCTCGTCAAGAACCTCGTCTTCCAGAAGGCGGAGGAACAGAGGCTCCCGGTGGAGGAGCTCTACCGGGACGTGTGGGCCCCGCTGGAGACGCCCGACTGGCGCAAGGAGGTGCGGCAGGGAAGGCTGAAGCGCCCTCGGCTGGATGTCTTCCTCACGCAGTATCTGACCTGCGAGCTCGCCGAGGAGGTGCTGGCTCCCGAGTTGTTCCTGACCTTCCGCAGGTACGTCGCGGACTCCGGGATGCCCCTGGTCGACCTGATGCGGCGCATGGTGGACCGGGCAGGCGCCTACCGGCGGCTGACGGCTGAGGAGCAGCCTGCCACTCCGGAGGGCCGGGTCCTGCGCACCATCGGCGTGCTGGACGCCAACACCGCTCTGCCCGTGCTGCTGTGGCTGGTCACCCGCTTCGACGAGGACGACCGGGCCGATGCGATGAGGGCCCTGGACTCCTACCTGGTGCGCCGCACGGTCTGCCGCCTGACGACGAAGAACTACAACCGGCTCTTCCTGGAGCTGCTCAAGGAACTGAAGGCCAAGGACGACCCGGCGGTGGTGACCGACTTCCTGCTGCGGCAGGACGCCGACTCCGGCTACTGGCCCCGCGATCACGACATCCGGTACGTCTTCCGCTCGCAACCGTTGTACAAGCACCTCACCCGCGCTCGGTTGCGGATGGTGCTGGCCGAGCTGGAGGCCACGCTGTACTCGGGCAAGACCGAGCGGATCGTCCATGACGGGGAACTGACGATCGAGCACCTGCTTCCCCAGTCCTGGGAGGCACACTGGCCGCTTCCCGACGACGCGGGCCGCGAGACCGTGGAGGCTCATCAGCGCCGGGAGGCACTCGTCCATACCCTGGGGAACCTGACCCTGCTCACCGGCAAGCTCAACCCGGCGGTCTCCAACGGCCCCTGGGAGCGCAAGCGCGCCGAGATCCTCCAGCACAGCGCGCTGTCCCTGAACCGTTCTCTGGCCGCGCGGTGGGACGAGGACACCATCCTGGCCCGGGCGGACCATCTGACGGAGGCGTTCTGCAGGCGCTGGCAGCGCCCGGAGGGAGGCGCGCCCGCTCTTCCGGTCGCACCTCTCTCGGCCTCCGGACCGGCGGCACGGACGAGCACACCCGCCGACAGGCCGGCGATGGTCAAGGTGCCCCAGGCCCGCCGTGACGTCGCCCTCCACATGCGCGAGGCCTTCGCGGGTCTCCCGGTCGGGCACGTCCTGACGGTCGCGCAGATCGTGGCAGCTCGCACCAGTCAGTACGAGGCCGGTGAGATCAGCTCCGGCGCGGTGACCGCCAGACTCCGCAGCGACAACGTGCCCGGCATACGGGCCGTTCCCGGCTCCAGTCCGCTGTCCGCCCGCAAGATCATCTGACCCGCCACCGTGGCGGAGCGAGTAACCGTCAGACGGCTTCACGTGGGCAGCTGCGGAGAACGTCAAGCCCTCCGCAGCCACTGATCGAGGACGGCGAAGTCCTGTGATCACTCTGCCTGGCCTGCCAGGAGGCGGACGCATGGTCGGAGCTGGGCGCCGAGCAGGAGGCCCTGGCCGCACTCGGCCGTGCCGAGGACGCCCGCAATACGGCCACGGACGGTGACGAGGCGGGCGGCATCTTCGCCTGCCAGCCCGGTCGTCAGGAGAACTACGCGGCGGCGCTGCTGTCGGTGCAGCGGGTGAGGGCGTACGGCACCATGGCGCAGATCCACATCAGCCAGGCTGCGGCCCACCTCGCCACCGGGGAGGTGGCGGGCGCACTCGCCCTTCCCCCGGACCACCGGCTGGCCCCGGTCACCCGGCACCTGAACGAGCTGTCGGCAGGGATCAGCCGGCCGCACGCCACCGATACCTTCGTGAAGCGGCCGGTGTGGTAGGTGCTGGCGAAGATGCCCTGATTGCTCATCGCCTGCGGCACCCCCAATCAGGTCGGCCTGGGCGGCGCGGATGGTGTGCGCGGCCTGGGGGCCGGAGCCAAGGGTGCGGCGGGCTGTCACACGGTCATCGTATGGGCGGAGTCACGGCTGGCCGTGTTCGATCCAGGCCATCTACTCCTGGCGGACGTACGGGCGGCTGCCGTCGGCGCTGTGCCACTTGTCCGCGAACGTGGGTGCTTCCCCGCGCTGGTGCCGTGGGCGTCGTCCCACTTGGGGACTATTGCTCACCAAAGGAGCTGGAGGCGTTCTGCGACGCGGGCAGGCACAAGGTCCCTCGTCGGCTCCGGCGCCGTGGACGGGCGGATCGTCGTCGGCGGAGATCAGTGTGCCGGTCTGACCTTCGAGCCGCATGGCCGTCCGGTTCAACGACCTTTCCCACGCCGCTGATGGCGCATGGCCGCCGCCACGACGCGCCGCAAGATCGCTGTTCAGGGGGCAGGTTAAGGAATTCCGCGTCCGCGCTGCATATAGCTGGCAACAGGTCTTACAACCAGCTTCGGCCCACGGGCCATGCGCGAGACAATCAAGGAAGAGCGTGCACGAAAACTCAATGAGGGACGCCGGGAGCCGTGCCCGGGGTGGAGCCCGCCAGAAGATCGAGGAACTGCCGGAGGACGTCCAGTACGACGTGGACCGCGTCGCTGACGTCGTCGCGGCCGGCGCGCGCGGTCCCCTGTGGGAGCAGCTCGCGTCCGAGCTGTACGGCTACGCCTTCAGGCCGCTGCTGAGGGCCATGCGTCACACGGAGACGCTCGCCGCACTGACGGCGAACTCCAGGACGCCGCTGGTGATGAACGACGAGGAGCGCTCCACCCTCTACCGCAGCGCCCCGGACCGCGAGGAACTCGCCATCCGGACGATGGCGGCCGCGATGAAGGACTTCCCGAAGCTGTTGCGGGAGGGCGGGTACGACCCGGCGCGCTACCCGGGCCGGGACGGGAAGTCGGCCCGCCTCACCTCCTTCTTCTACGGCCGGTGCGGCCTGGTGTTTCCCCGGGTGTTCGACCAGTGGCGAACCGAACGCACTGACCGTTTCCTGCTCCGCGCGGTGAGCATGGGAGACGGCATACTCGCCCGCGCCCTGGGGCAGGCGGGGCCCGATCCCGTGCCCGAGGGCGTCACTCAGCTCTGCGACACCCTCACAGAAATGATCAACGGTCTGAGTGCCTGTGTCTGAACCTCGGATTTGGGTAGCTTTGGGCTCTAGGCTGAGTGGATGTCCGATGGCGTCGAGGAAGTCGCTGAGCGGTTCTGTGAGAGCTGCGGGAGGCGGCTGTCGTCGGAGGCACCTGCTTGGACGAGGTTCTGCTCGTCGGCTTGTCGTGGCAGGAAGTGGCGGCAGGACCAGCGGTTTCGGAAGCGTGTGGCCGCAGAGTTGAGTGGAGTTGGCCTGGCCAAGTGCCCGGAGTGCGGGGCGAGGTGGGTCGCCGGGGTGGACCGCCGTTCGAACGCGGTCTACTGCTCGCGGCGGTGCGTGACAAGGGCTTGGCGGTCCCGGAAGTAATCGTTCGCTGAACGGTCACGGTGACCGCAACGCGAACGCATCTGGAACCCAACTTCGTTCACCTAAGGGGCAATTACGGTCGTTCGTTGTGATCTTAGGATTTCCGGTCCGACTCTCGGTTGCAGATGCGGACCGGGTCTTGCCGCGGTCGAGGGCCGCGCCCTGGTCCGCGGGTGGGTGGTGAAGGCCATGCCCGAAGAGATCACGACGGCCGACAAGGTCGGCAGCGTCAGCCCGGCCCGCTATGCGGAGATCGTGGCTGAACTGCGGAATCTGGTACAGACCGCCAGCCGCATCCAGTTCACGATCGGTGACTACGCCCTCGAGGTCGAGCCGATGCGCGAGTCCGGCGGTCAGGAACGAAGCGATGGGCTGTTCACGGTCAAGGACTCGCTGTTCCGTCTCGCCGAGGACATCGGCGTCTCCTACAAGTCGCTGAGCGACAACCGCTGGGTCGCATCCAGGTGGCCGCAGGACCGCCGGGTCTCCGGGGTGTCGTTCACGGTCCACCGCATCTTCGCCGGGATCGCGGACGAGGACGAGCGGTTCGAGACCATCCTCACCCCGCCCGAGGGCAGGACCCGGTGGACCCCGGACGAGGCCAACCGGCGGGCCGGCCGCCAGGTCGTCAAGCCCATCACCCCGCAGGAGAAGGTCTCCGCGATCCACACCCTGGCCAAGGACGAGGCGGTCGCCGCCACCGTCACCGGCGACCTGCTGCGCAGGCCGACCGTGGTTGCCCAGGTCAAGCAGGAGGACAAGGTCCGGGCCGTCGAGGAACTCACCCGGGACGAGGACGTCGCGGCGACGGTGACCGGGGACCTCCTGCGGCGCCCGGCAGTCGTCGCCCAGGTCAAGCAGGCCGACCGGGTCCGGGTGGTCGAGGAGCTGACCCGGGACGACCACGTCGCGGCGGAGGTGACCACCGGCCTGCTGCGCAGGCCGGATGTCGCCTTCAAGGCGATGTCGGACGACACCGCCCGCCACCAGGTCAACCACGCCCAGGTCGAGCGGGGCCGGCAGGCCCGCGACCAGTTCGAGGACACCAGCCCCGTCGCGCCGGCGGTGAAGAACATCGACCGGTCGGTGGAGTTCCTGGACCTGGTCACCGCCTGCCACGCCTTCGTCGCCGCAGCCGGCCGGGTCGTCCCCGGCATGCGGGACCGGCAGCTCGGCGACGACGAACGCATCATCGTGCACGAGAACGTCGCCCGGGTCCGCGCGACCCTGGACTGGATCGAGACCGCAGTCGACACCGGGCGGGTCGACGTCGACGGCGAGCTGGCCCGGCTCCTGCAAGGCGAGTAACCGTGCCACGCGCTTCCCAGCGCAGGTCGCCGGCCGCCCAGCGACACGCAGACACCGTCCGCTTCGTGCTGTTCGAGGCACGGCCGGCCGGCCTGACCTTCCCCCAACTGGTCAGATCCAGCGAGCTGTCGCCCCACCAGACCCGCGCAGGGCTCGCCTGCCTGCGGGACATCATCACCGAACGCCGCTGGCCGCCGCTGATCTGGACCCTGAAGGACGGCTACCAGTTCAGCGCCGACCCCGACCAGCTCCAGGCATACGAGGTCGCGGTCATCCGCGGCAAGCTCACCGAGATCCGCCGCTTCATCACCGGAACCGTCGCCCCGCACGCCGCCCTGCAGCCCAAGGGCCGGTGGATCAAGCACCTGAACACCCAGCTCAACTCGGTCGAGTCCACGCTCGACGTGATCGCCGACTTCACCGATGCATGAACCGTCCGGACTGCCGCCTGCCTGGGGGCGCGGCAATCCGGGCCTCTGGCCGAGGGAGGAATCGTTGCCGCGGCCACGCTGCTACCCCTCCGACACCTGGGACGACGAGTGGGCCCTGATCGAGCCCCTGCTGCCTGTCCCGGCCTGCGACACCCCGACCGGTGGCCGCCCGGAGAAGCACCCCCGCCGGGAGATCGTGGACGCAATCCGGTACGTCGTGGACACCGGCTGCAAGTGGCGTGCCCTGCCCAAGGACTTCCCGCCCTGGCGCACCTGTTACGGGTTCATGGCCCGCTGGGCCGCCGCCGGCGTCGTCGGGCAGATCCGTGACCAGCTCCGCAAACGCATCCGCCGCGAGATGGGCAAGGCACCCGGCGCGGTGGCCACCGTCATCGACTCCCAGTCGATCAAGGCCGCCGAAACAGTCGGCAAGGACTCCCGCGGCTACGACGCGGGCAAGAAAATCAACGGCCGCAAGCGGCACCTGGTCGTGGACACCAAGGGCCTGCCGCTGTTCGTCATGGTCACCCCAGCCGACATGACCGACCGCAACGCGGCCAAGGAAGTCCTCTTCCGGCTGCGGCTGATGCACCCCGAGATCACCATCGTCTGGGCCGACTCCGCCTACGCCGGACAGCTCGTGACCTGGGCAAAGACCTACCTGAACCTGACGATCAAGACCGTCAGCCGCCCGAAGAATGTCCCCGGCTTCGTCGTCCTGCCCCGCCGCTGGGTCGTTGAACGGTCCCACGCCTGGGTCATGCACGCCCGCCGGCACGCCCGCGACTACGAACGGCTGGTCCAGCACTCGGAATCGCTGATCACCTGGGCCGCCATCACCCTCATGACCAGGCGTATCACCCGTCGGAGTTCTCGCAGAAGCGGACAGCCGGCCTCCCGCGAAGCCCACCGGGACTGATCCTCACGGCGACGCTGACCAGCGTCGCCACCATCACTTCCCGAAGGCCGTCCCTGGCCCACGGCGCCGGTCATCCCTCTTGTTGCGACTGAAGCTGCCGTCGTTCCCGTTGCAGGGCTTCTCGAGCCTGGGAAAGCGCCACCACCTTGGCCTCAAACAGCTCAACTGACGGCGTGCCGTTCACTCCCAGCTCGGCACGTAGCGCCTCCCGGAGCAGATAAACCGCATCGGAGAGAGGTCCCGCAAACCACCGCTTCGCCTGGATAAGCTGCGCGTCCGTACGCGAGAGAATCCCCGCTCCAGTGGCGTCAATTGGGAGGTGCCGCACCAGGTGGTAACCAGCGCCCAGGCACTGGTTAACCTCGCTGGCCACGTTCAGGGCAGTTGCACCAAGGACCATCTGGGCCTGCGCGTATTGGTCGTAGTACGCCTGGCGCGAGGCATCAAGGGGGTCCGCAACAACGGTCTCCCCACGCCTGAGTGCAAGCACCATGTCTCTGCCCGCAGTGCGGTAGGCGCGGGCGGTCGCATTAAGAGCGGCATAGAGTTCACGCTTGGCCTGGACTGCTCGGTCCTCCCGGTCCTGCAGCCGTTCGAGCGCCGTACGCCGATTCTGTTCGGCGACCTCGGCTCGGCGAGCGCGTTGAGCGAGCACTGTCGCCCCCATAGTGCCGCCGACTCCGGCAAGTGCCACGACGAGCGTAGTCCAATCCGATCCCGACAGCACCCGTGTCCCCTGCCCCTCCCCAACCCACTTTGAGCGCCAGATCGCAGGCTATCGCGACCAGCGACAGAGGTAGGAAGCTTTGGCGGACACGCGACAGCGTCGCCAACGCGGCGGCGACCGATTTCAGGCCACAGCGGCTCGCCCGCGTCGACGCTTCCTCCTCACCACACCGATCCGACTCGCCGACAGCCTCTGAACCCTTCTGTTCGATTCTCGGCCTTGCCTGCACTGCTCAGAGGCTTGAAAACAGGTACTGAAGCCCCGCGACCGCGCCGTATGGCTGCTGACCGTCGACCATCTGAGCCAGGACGAGATCGCCGACCTGCTGGCCATCAAGCCCGGCGACGTCGAGAACGCCCGCTACCTCTTCCGGAAGAAGGTCCGCACCCAGCGCATCAGCGGCAAGCTGCACGTCCCGCCCGAGATCGAGGCCGAGTGGCGCCGCGCGAAGGGCAAGCGCAAGAAGAAGGCGGGGGCGCGATGAGCCTGCAGAACCAGCTCCCCGCCGCGTCGACCACCGCGCGCCGCGTCGCTGGAGGAGTGCTCGGCGCGGGCGCGGCCGTCACCGCCCTGACGCTGGCGGGTGCCCCTTGGGGAGTCGTAGCTGTGGCGGTGGCCGTCGCCATCATAGTGCCCGGCCTGATCATGCTGCTCCAGGTCCTGATGCCGCAGGAATCCGAGCACAAACGGGACGTCATCCTTGCGTGGATGCGGCACCGCGAGCGCCGGGCCCGCGGTCGCCAGGTGCCGGCGCAGCGCCGTGGCCGGTCACTGTCGGGGCCGTGACCGGCGCGAGGACGAGGGCTTCGTCCTTCGCGCCCGCTCGCTCCGGTGCCAGGACGCACTGCCAGGGCGGGCGCGCGGGGAGGACGAAACCGTCGCCCCAAGTAGGGGCGCCCGATACGCCGTTCGGGCGCGCCGCTCGTTGTGTCCACGCAACGCGGGCACCGAATAACTCAGAGGGGCGTAACCGGTCCCCCGCGCCGGGTGCCGCAGGTCATGACGCTCCCGCACGCCGCCCACCGCCTGGTTGGAGCAGGCCGACGGTCAGCAGCCACTTCCCGCACGTGCATCGCGCGCATGCGGGAAGTGGAAGGTGAAGCCGGTGCCTATGGCTTTCTCAGGAATCCTTCGCAGTCGAAGAACCGCTCCCCAGGGCGCCGGCGGACTCCCTCGTGGTCATAGAACGCATCCCCGGGACGCCGCAGGACACCTTCATGGTCGAAAAACTTCTCTCCAGGACGCCGGTGGACGCCTTCTGTGTCGTAGAACCGGTCACCAGGACGACAGAGGTTTCCGTCGTGGTCGTAGAAGCTCTCGGTAGTTGAATACACGCAACCCCTTAGGTCCGGGCCAGCAATCGCGCGTCCACTGTAGGAAAACCGGTCCGATGAAGGCGGGGG
Source organism: Streptomyces sp. NPDC020490 (assembly GCF_044335305.1). Taxonomy (NCBI): domain Bacteria; kingdom Bacillati; phylum Actinomycetota; class Actinomycetes; order Kitasatosporales; family Streptomycetaceae; genus Streptomyces; species Streptomyces sp. NPDC020490. Next base: position 29,437 of record NZ_JBIRUY010000058.1, read on the forward strand.
CGGAAACGGTCGAGGGCGGCCTCGCCTGCCGGGGCCACCCTCGTTTGCTGTCCGGAGTCAGCGCTGGTTCTCGTCGCGCGCCTGGGCGGCCTCTGTGCGGAGCTGCGCTGCAAGAGCGCGAGCCTCTTCGGCCTGTTGGGCGGCTTCGGGGCGGCCGTCTTCGACGGCGATGCGGTCGAGCAGTGCGGCCTTGCGCTCCGTCAGGCGTGCGCGGGCCTCTGGGTCCGGCGGGGTGCGCAGGTCGCCGTAGAGGTGCTTGAACGCGTCGAGGACCTGAACCATCTCCTCTGTCGTGCTCAGGGCGGGCAAGCGGCCAGTGACCGGGTGTTCCGTCTCCCGGTGTGCCGGGATGTGCTCGCGCACCCACGCGTCGAGACCCTGTCCTGCAGTGGTGGGCGCGTACGCAGCCTCGTGGAGGCGTAGGCCGCGTACGGGAGTGCCGGGTGGGGCGGGGTGGTGCGGCTCCTGGAGGGCGAGCTGCCACTCCGCGACGGCGTCCTTGTACTTCTCGTGCGCGGACTGCTTCTTCATGTCGAGCTGCTCACCAATGGCCTCCCAGCTTGTGTGCTTCTGGCGCTCGTAGACCACGGCGCGGACCAGCACCTCCTGGGCCTGGCGCACCAGGTCGAGCGCGTCGCCAACGACTTCGCCGGGCCGGGCCCACATGTCGTTCGTCGTGGGGACGCCGGCGGCGGCACGGTCGGCGAGTTCGCGAAGCTCGGCAGAGAGGGCGAGGCGGGCCAGGGCGGTACGGCTGTAGGCGTAACGCTCGCTGTCGGGATCGTACTCAGCATCCGTCATGTTCGTCAGGCTAGCCCTGACATAAAGAATCCGTCAGGCATTGCCTGACTGAAGCTGGTCACCTTCGCAGGCTCGATCCGTTCGCCTCGGGAGGCGGAAATGGTCCGCTGCTACGGAAGAGGAAGCAGCCACCCCCGCCGGGCCACCAGCCGGTGGTGGAGGTGGTGGAGGAAAGTCGGCAGCAATCGGCTGCTTCGCCCAGGTCAGGCCGGAGGTCGGTCTACCGCGCGGGCCGTGCCGCCGCCGGAAGTGAAGGGTGAAGGTGGACGTCGAACTGCGGGCCCCCTCCGGGCGGGTGGAGCTGAGTGCCGGCCCCGGTTGGTTCAGTCCCCGTCGCTTCGGATGATGCCGCCTGGCACGTGCGGGTCGAATCGGCCGATGCGCATGGCCTCGATGCACTGCAGGACACGGGCGAAGGACGTCAGACCGTACGTGATGTATCGCGTAGGCGAGTCCCCGAGGACGCTTTCATGTTCGATGGGAACGCCGCCCATGATTGCCAGGTACGTGTCACGCACCTCGTGCTCGGGATGAGCCCCGATCCATGCCATCTCGGCGTCCGACGCGAACTCCTTGGCCGCGGTGCAGGTGTACCGATCCCAGTCCTTGACGGGCTTGGTCGGGTCGAGCGCGGCGATCATGCGTACCTGCTCGATGCAGCGCTCGTAGATGCGGGACAGCTCGGCGTTCAGATCTTGGCTCATCAGGTTTCTCCCTCTCCCGCGCTGGACCGTCCGGCGACTGATGAACCCTGCCCGAGGCCGCAGTTGAACAATCGCGTCGCCTCAAGGGCCAGGTCACTTCGTGGGCCGCTCCCGGCGGACGGTATGGCCGCGCCAGTCTCCGAGGGCCTCCATGGCCTCCTTCGGCCAGAACTGCTCGCCGCAATCACAGAACCAGACTCTCCCACCCCCGCCTGGCCAGACGTACTCGTCAGACCAGGGCTTGTGTTTGGTGCGCCAGGCGTGCCACGCGCTCATGCTCTCCAAGGCGCATCGCAACCGGCAGCGGGGTCTGGAGTGTCCTCAGGGGATATGAGTGCACGTTTGCCCCGCCGCCGGACCCAGCAGCGCGGCTTGCGGCTGTGGCCGGTCGGCCCGGTCCTCGCCCTGACCTTCACCGTGGCGGTCCTAGTGGCGGCCGGGGTGTTCTACACCGGGTGGGAGCTGCTCGGAGTCCGTGGGCTCAAGCCCGAACATCGCATCGACTCCAAGACGCTCTTCGACCTGGTGAAGCTGTCTTTCGGGGTAGTCGCCGGCGCCGGTGCTCTGGTCGCCCTGGTGGTGGCCTACCGGCGCCAGCGCGTCGACGAGGACGGCGCCCTGCGGGAAGCCACCCGCCTGCACACCGAACGCTTTACGACCGCCGTCGGCCAGCTCGGTGAGGAATCCGCCGCGGTCCGCCTCGGCGCGGTGCACGCTCTGGCTGGCCTCGCCGACGACGCCCCCGACGACAGCCTGCGGCAGACCTGCGTGGACGTGCTGTGCGCCTACCTCCAGCTCCCCTTCACCCCCGACCCCGGCGACGACCCCGCCCATCAGGAGGAACACCACCAATACCTGGCCTTTCGCAAGGTCCGGCACACGATCCTGCGTCTCATCGGCGACCATTACCGGCGCCCTCAGGGAACCCACCGCTCCTGGCAGGGCTGCGACCTCGACCTCACTGGCGTCACCATCGACGGCGACATGGATTTCGAGGGCGCGAGGTTCTCCGGCGGCAGGGTGTCCTTCACCGACGTGACGTTCGCTGGCGGCAGGGTGTCGTTCGACCGCGCGGTGTTCTCCGGCGGCACGGTGTCGTTCGGTCACGCGGTGTTCTCCGGCGGCAGGGTGTCGTTCCGCGGCGCGGTGTTCTCCGGCGGCACGGTGTCGTTCCGCGGCGCGGTGTTCTCCGGCAGTACGGTGTCGTTTTACGGCGCAGTGTTCTCCGGCGACGCGGTGTTGTTCGACCGCGCCACGTTCTCCTACGGTGATGTGTCGTTCGGCGACGCGGGGTTCTCCGGCGGCAGGGTGTCCTTCAACGACGCGACGTTCGCTGGCGGCGCGGTGTCGTTCCTCGGCGCAACGTTCTCCCGCGGCATGGCGTCGTTCCGCCGCGCGACGTTCTCCAGCGGCGTGGTGTTCTTCGACCGTGTGACGTTCGCTGGCGGCACGGTGTCGTTCGTCAGCGCGACGTTCTCCAGCGACGCGGTGTCCTTTCGTAGCGTGAGGTTCTTCGGCGACGGCGAGGTGTCCTTCACCGACGCGAGGGGTCGAGCTCCCTCTGGGCTGCTCGATGCCGTCGGTACGGCATCTGGGCCAGTCGTCCTTCCCTCCACTTGGCTGCCCCTGAATCCATAGGAAGAGGGGGCCGCGGAAACGGTCTCCTGCCGGGGCCGCCACCTCCAAGCCTGGTCGGGAGACTCGCCGGTTGACGAGCCGCTGCGACCCTGGAGGAGCGGGGGTTAGCCCCGCAACCCCGCCCGGCCGTCTTCGGTGTGAGCTGCATCATGTCTCTGGATGGGGTGCTGACCTCGAACCGGAGGCACCGTCCAATCCGGACAGGGGCGAAAACGGTCCCGCCCCCGCTCGCTCTCCGCTCAGAATCGGGCAGATCGGGCACACGCCACACGGGTCACCGGCGATCAGGGCGCCGACCTGCGGAAACCGCTGCGTGCCCCTGTGAGCCCGTTCGGTGCCCCCGGATGTCCAATCCACACGCAGACGCCGGAGAACACGCCGGAGGCGGCATCCTGTGAGGCCGGTTCTCGATCTTCGGCACGGAATCGCGCCGGGCCTGCCGTTCCACGGCCGCGACCCCTTGACCGGCGGGTGGTCAAGGGGGGTGCCGCCACGCATTCGCCGGTCGGCCCGGCATGCTGGCACGCCGCGCCCGCCTCAGCGCAGGACGTTGGCCCAGTGGCCTAGGACCGAGGGAAGCTCCTCGGCATCCACCCACGCCCGGAACAACTGCTCTCCCCGCTCCTCTGGAGTGCCGGTGTACACGCCGACGATCGCGCGGTCATGCATGAGCGCGCCTTCTCTGCACCCGTAGTTCTCCATCCACACGCTGACGTACCCCTGGCGGTACGTCAGCGGTCCGACCTCATACATCTCGGCTTTAGCTTCGGGGTCTCCGTTTACGTCCATGCATCGGGACCCTATGGCCGCCCCGCTCGCTTCGGGGGGAGATTGGTGATCCGCTCAACCCGGATCCACCGGCTTGATTTCGGAGTGATCTTTGAGTGAGGCGTCATCCCGCGATCATTGCGGACACCAGCACCCGCCGGACATCACGCAAATGTGGCCTGAATTCCTACCAACCATCCAACGCCGAGGGATGTCTCCCAGTCCGTACGGCTCCGAGGGGGAGCCTAGGTCCGAAGGAGAACGCATACGGACTGGCCAGTTAGCACACGGGCGGAGCCGTCTGTGTTTCGCACGCAGCGAGGGGGAAGACCCCCGCGAAATATCCGGTTAGGAACGGCAGCTCACATCAGGTTCTGCGGCGAGAGGTGAATGAAATGAACGTTCGTAAGGCGGTTGAGAGCACGGTGGTCGCGTTGGCTATCACGCTCAGCGCATCACTGCTTGCGGCTGCTCCGGCGTCAGCTAGCGTCTGCACTACGCCCGGTTGTGGCGGAGAAGTCAGTAACAACAGCAGCACCAACTACAGCATCCGGATAGCTAACTGCTGGAGGGACGAGTATGGAACCTGGGAAAATGGGGATAAATTGAGCTGCGTCTCCCACCCCAATAACTGGGGGTACTACTACGGCGACGCGGAACTCCCGAGGGGCGATGAGTCGATCAAGCATTACTATTACTACGACACCGATGCGATTCGGTTCTACCGGGGGTGTACCACCCGGTACCACTTCTGGGGTGGCAACATCCTGACAGAGGACCGCCACGGCAAGGACAGTCTCTGGAGGAAGATTAGCCGCTACGATCACGTATACATCAACAGCATTGTCTGCTGAGCTGATGAGGCACGCGTAGGACCAACGACTCCCTAGCCACCCGCCCCGCAAGGAGCACCGCCGGGTGGTGGAGGAGACCCGGTGGCCTCTTCGCCCGGGCCGGGCCGGAGCTGGGTCCACCGCGCGGGCGCCGGCAGCGCCGGGGAGTGAAGAACAGGAAGAGTGGAACAGCCGGGCAACGGCTCGTGGGACGCTGCCCGGCATGTCAAAGAACACGATCACGCTGGAACGCGGCATCTACATCTACGAGTCCCTGGAGATCCCCCGGGAGAAGGTCTCGTCCCGGTTCCTTGCTGCCTACGACGGCGGCGGCCTGACGAACGTCATCGAAGACCTGGCGAAGGAGATGGGCACGACGCCAGAGGCGATCGACGCCCTTCCGGGATGGACTGAGACAAGCCGGTCGGACGAGAGCGACGACTACGAGATCCACCACACCGACTGACCTGGACCAGCAAACGGCTTGGTGGCTTCGGCATTCACGCGGTCCTTCCGATCGAGGTCACCGAGCCATCACTTCGTGGGCCGCTCCCGGCGGACGGTATGCCCGCGCCAGTCTCCAAGGGCCTCCATGGCCTCCTTCGGCCAGAACTACTCGCCGCAATCACAGAACCAGACCGTCCCACCCCCGGGGGCGGAATCGGTCGTCTGCGCCCCCTCTTGCTGTGACTGGATGATCCAATCGGCTTCCGCGGAAAACCCGTGATCAATCCAATGCGGCGTGCGGCCTCTTTGCGCCTCCCTTTTTCGCCCCCCTAGAGTGCTCGGAACGGCCGCTGCGCCCTGCAGCCCGCTCGCTCTCGGAGGAGGCTCGACCGTGGACCGGCTCTACATGCGGCATTCGACGGACAAGCAGACGAATCTGCGGCAGAAGCACCACCTGGAGCCCTACCTCGCCAGCGGGGCACCGGCCTACGAGGACCCGGCCACCTCCAGCCGCCTCCATCCGCTGAAGCGGCCCGGCTTTCAGCGTCTGCTCGACGAGGCGGCCGTCGGCGACGTCGTGCGCCTGGCGGACGCCGCCCGCCTCTTCCGCTCGGTTCAGGACGTGCTCGACGTCCGCGACATCCTCCGGCGACGCGGGCTGCATCTGCGCATCGCGTCCGGCGCCTGGTCGGGAATGGACCTCACCTCCGAGGACCCGATGACGAAGCTGTTCGTCACGATGCTCGCCGGAGTGCTCGAATTCCAGCGGGACATGATCAGCGAAAACACGAAGGACGGGGTCGCGGCTGCGCGGACCGCGGGCAAGGTCCTGGGCCGACCAGCCCGCCTCAGTACCGAACAGGCCGCCGCCGTCGTCACCGCCTACCAGAACGACGGCGCCGCGGTGAAGGCCCTCGCCCGGGAGTACGGCGTCGACCCCAAAGTGATCCGACGCGTGCTGGACTCCGCCAACGCTCGCCGTCACGTGCCTGATGAGCACATTGCGCAGCTTCTGCGTGAGCCGGTCGACGGCGAGGACCGGACGCAGGGGGTCTCCGTGGCCGCAGACCCCACGGTGACCATCGACATGCCCGGGCTGCTCGCCGAGCACCTGCAGGACGCGGCCGTCGCCGCCGTACGAGACGCCGTGCGCGACGGCCGCACCATCCGCCGGGGCAAGGGCTACTCGCTGCGGGTCATCGCGCCGCTCAGCGTCCACCAGGCGGCACTGGAGGCGTGCGCCGTCCTCGCCGCCGACGGGGCGGCCCCGGCCGGCCGCAAGGCCTACCGGGTGTATGCCGACCGTGTTGAGAAGTTCCTGACGGCAGAGCAGCCGTTCAAGGGGCCAGTTCATTGACCCGCCCCAGGGAGGACACGCAACCGTGGCGTCGTACCTGATCGTCCTTCGGGCATGACGTCGCCTACCGCCCCGGGGGGGGGGGGCGGCGGGGCCCCCCCCCCCCCGGGGGGGGCCCGGGGGGGGGGGGGGGGGGGGGCGGGGCGGCCCCCCCCCCCCCGCGCCCCCCCCCCCCCCCCCGCCCCGCCGCCCCCCCCCCCGCCGCGC
>NZ_JBIRUY010000059.1:0-33630 GCF_044335305.1 Streptomyces sp. NPDC020490
CAAGCTCCGCTGCAGCACCACCCGCATCACCGACCTGGTCAAGGCCGTACTCGCCCTTCACCTGGCCACGTCAAGCTGAGGTTGGAAAAGCCTCATTGCCCCTTTGACGCGTATCTGGGTCACACCCCTGACCGGCGCGGACAGTCCGGCGTAGGCGGCCGCCAGGTTCGACCAGGTGGTGTCGCCGCCGTACGGCGGCACCGACTCGGCGCGCAGGATCGTCGCCGCGGGCGGGTCGACGCGGGCGCCGTGGTCGCAGTGCCAGCCGCGCAGCAGCGTGTGCCGACGGCGGTGCAGCCATTCGTCGTGGTCCATGCCGAACCGTCCGCCGAGCTCCAGCCGGTCGGCGGTGGTCTCGACCTCGGGGGAGTCCGCCGGGGAGGCGCTGCCGCGCCCGGGCGGCACGACCGGTTCGCCGAAGCGCCGGGCGAACGCGATGTGCCCGGCGTGGTCGAGGTGCTGCCCGCGGAAGAACACCACCTTCCAGCGCAGCACCGCCGCCCGGACGGCGGCCACCACGGCGTCGCCGAGGTCGCCGGTCAGGTCGACGCCCGTGATCTCGGCCCCGATGTGCCCGGCGACCGGCCTCACCTCGATCCCCGCGGCCTCGATCGCCGTGGCCGCGTCGGGCTCGGTGGCCGGGTCGACCGCCGCCGTGTCCTGCCCGGTGCTCCGCTCCGCCGTCACGCGCGCTCCACCACTCGTCCGGTCCGGCTCAGGCTCATGCTCCGGCTCAGGTCGAGCCGGTCCCCTTCTCCCTGCTCTCTCCCCCGGTCGATCACTCCTCACCCCGTCCGTGACACCGGAGGAAACGCCGGGGCGGATGGGGTCGTTGCGCCACCGATCCCCTTGCCGGGCCTCTACGTTCGCGACGGTACCCGCTCCGCAGTCCCCGTCCCGGAACTTCGCGACGCGCAGCCACCGGACCTGTACGGCACCGTCTCGCCGCTCGGCGTCGTCGCGGCCGAAGCCGCATGGCGCGACGGTGGCACCTGGCAACGCGAACTGCTCACCGTCCTGGACCGAAACCGCCGACGGCTCTCCGAGGTGCTGCGAGCGCGAATGCCGCGCCCGCGTCACCACGCATCGCAAGCCACCTGCCGTCCTGCTGGACGGGGGCGCCCCCTTCGGTCCCGACGCCGACGCGTCTCTACACACTCGCGGACGAGCCCCGAGCGTGAACCACGCCGCCGGCGCCCGCACAACCGCCCGAACCACCGGCTCCGACGGTAACGGCTACGTCGGTTCGCCGGTCTTGGCGGGGCGGGTGGGACTCGCAGCCCCACGGCCGGCGGACGTCAGGCCCGGCCGACGTCAGGCGCGGTGGGCGCGCAGGGCGGCGAGGGCCCGGTCGGCGTGGGTGTTCATGCGCAGTTCGCTGCGGACCACCTCCAGGACGGTGCGGTCCTGCGCGATGACGAAGGTGACCCGCTTGGTGGGCGCGAGGGTGAATCCCCGCTTCACGCCGAACGCCTCGCGCACGGCCCCGTCGACGTCGGACAGCAGCGGCATGCCGAGACCGTGACGGCCGGCGAACTCCTGCTGGCGTTCGACGGGGTCGCCGCTGACGCCCACGGGCCGGGCCCCGACGGCGGCGAACTCGGCGGCCAGGTCGCGGAAGTGACAGGCCTCCGCGGTGCACCCGGCGGTGAGCGCGGCTGGGTAGAAGAACAGCACCACCGGCCCGTCGACGAGCAGTTCGCCCAGGCTGCGGTCGGTGCCGGTCTCGTCCGGCAGCGTGAAGTCCCCGACCTTGTCGCCGACCTCCGGACGCCCCGTCACGACCGGCCCTCCGCACCGCGCGCGACGCCACGGGCCCACAGCACGAGGGGCAGTTGCAGCGGCAGGCGTCCGAAGGCCGCGGCCTTCTGCGGTGCGGGGCGGTGGCGCCAGTCCACCGCCATCTTCACGTTCGCGGGGAACACGCCGACGAAGAACGCGGTCGCGGCGAGCGCGGCGGCCTTCCGGGTGCGCGGCGCCGCGAGGCCCGCGGCCAGCGCGAGTTCGGCGGCGCCGCTGGCGTACGTCCAGGTGCGGGGGGTGCCCGGCAGGGCTCGCGGGACGATCGCGTCGAACTGGCGTGGCACGGCGAAGTGGGCGGCACCCGCGGCGGCCAGCAGGCCGGCGAGGAGCAGGGGCGAGCGTTCGGACCGGGACACGATTCCTCCTCTGATCGTCTGCGGCGCGATGTTACCGGACGGTAGAGGCCGGCCGGAGCGGCAACGGGCCCCTGGCCGCGAGACCGGATGCGCGGCGGCCCGGTCCGCCCGGCCCCGCCGCTCGCGTCGGCGGCGGGCGCGTGCGTCAGGCGCCCGGTGTCACCGGCGCCAGCCAGATGCCGACGATGGCGTCGGCCAGGCCGGTGGCGGCGTCGTGCCAGCTGGACCGGGGCGTCGGCCTGCCCTCGGCGAGCGCCCGTTCCCGTTCGGCGGGCATCTGCACGATCAGGAGGCGGGCCATCTCGCCGCGTTCGGCGCGGACCTCTGCCGGCAGGTCGGGCAGGCACCGGTTCAGGCCGTCGATGATCTCGCGCAGGGACGGGGAGGCGAGGGACTCCTCCACGACGATCTCGCGCAGCGCCGGGTCGGTCAGCAGCTGGGCGCAGAACCGCGCGTACCAGGTGGGGCCGCCCAGCTCCCCGAGGTGTTCGGACATGGGCCGCACCAGGCAGTCCACCCAGTCGCGCACGTCGGTGGAATCGCGGATCCCGGCCAGCAGCCGGGACCGGATCTCCTCGATGCGGGTGGCGTGCTTGCGGACGATCGCGCGGACGAGGTCGGCCTTGGTGCCGAAGTGGTAGCCGACCACGGTGTTGTTGCCCTGCCCGGCGGCCTCGCCGACCTGACGGTTGGACACCGCGTTCACACCGCGCTCGGCGAACAGCCGCTCGGCGGCGGCCAGGATCAGCTCCCGGGTCGCGCTCGCCTGCCGCGCCCGCACCGTGCCGCCGGCCATGATCACCACCGCACCGGGACTTCGCTCCGCCCGCCGACGGCCAGTCCCTCGAGCCGCCGCGGGTGCGCCGCCGACGCGGCGGCCTCCCGCGCGAAAGCCTACGCAACGGCGCGTCACAGGGGCACCGGCCCACCCCGCACCGGCCGCGCACCGGCCCGGCAGGCGCCCGGCCACGCACGCGCCGGGCACCACCCGACCACTTCCGCCGATTTTCACCCATCTCTGTCCGCATTCGTCCGCATACATCTATATACGCCCCGCCGGTCTCCGCCCGGCCGCCTCCGTTCGCTACGGCCGCCTCCGCCCGCCATCTCCGTCCGCCACCTCCGTCCGCCACCTCCGTCCGCCACCTCCGTCCGCCGCGGCCGTCCGTTCCGGCCGTCGCGCGGCCCGGCAGGGGCAGGCGCTACAGTAAGTCAATCACCTGCCTTAAATTGCGCAGGCACACGGCTCTCCACCACCCCCGATCCGGAGGCACCTCCATGCCCGATGCCCTCGCCGAACCCGCCGACGCCACGGCCTCGGCCCCGCCGCGGCCGAACGCCGTGGTGCCCGTGCTGGCCTTCGCCGGCATCGTCGTATCGCTGATGCAGACGCTGGTCATCCCCATCGTCCCCGAACTGCCCAAGCTGCTGGACGCACCCGCGTCGGACACCGCGTGGGCCGTGACCGCCACGCTGCTCGCCGCCGCCGTGGCCACGCCGGTGGTGGGCCGGCTCGGTGACATGTTCGGCAAGCGGCGCATGCTGCTGGTCAGCGTGATGCTGCTGGTGACCGGCTCCGTCCTGTGCGCGCTCAGCGAATCGCTGGTGCCGATGATCGTCGGGCGGGCCGTGCAGGGCCTGTCGGCCGCGGTCGTGCCGCTGGGCATCAGCATCATGCGGGACGAGTTGCCGGCCGAGCGGCTCGCCGGATCGACCGCGCTGATGAGCGCTTCCCTCGGCGTCGGTGGCGCCCTCGGCCTGCCGACGGCGGCGCTGATCGCCGACCACTTCGACTGGCACGTGCTGTTCTGGAGCTCGGCCGCCATGGGCGCGGTCGCCCTGGTCCTGGTGCTGCTGTTCGTGCCCGAGTCCGCGGTGCGCAGCGGCGGCCGCTTCGACGTGGTGGGCGGCCTCGGCATGGCGACCGGGCTGGTCTGCCTGCTGCTGGCGATCTCCAAGGGCGCCGACTGGGGCTGGTCCAGCGGCCTGACCCTCGGACTGTTCGCCGCCGCCGTCCTGGTGCTGCTCGCCTGGGGCCGGTTCGAACTGCGCACCTCCGAGCCGCTGGTGGACCTGCGCGCCACCGCCCGCCGCCAGGTGCTGGTCACCAACATGGCCTCCGTCGCGATCGGGTTCGCGATGTTCGCGATGTCCCTGGTCCTGCCGCAGTTGCTGCAGATGCCGGAGCAGACGGGCTACGGTCTCGGCAGGTCGCTGCTGACCGCCGGCCTGGTGATGGCGCCGTCCGGCCTGGTGATGATGGCGTTCGCCCCGGTGTCGGCCGCGGTCTCGCGGGCGAAGGGGCCGAAGGTGACGCTGATGATCGGCGCGCTGATCGTGGCCGCCGGTTACGGCCTCAACATCGTCCTGATGAGCGAGGTCTGGCACCTCGTCGTGGTGTCCTGCGTCATCGGCGCCGGCATCGGTTTCACGTACGGGGCCATGCCCGCCCTGATCATGGGCGCGGTGGACCTGTCGGAGACGGCCGCCGCGAACAGCCTCAACACGCTGATGCGCTCGATCGGCACGTCCGTCGCCAGCGCGATCGCCGGTGTCGTGCTGTCCCAGATGACGATCAGCCTGGGCGGTTACGAACTGCCGTCGGAGGACGGCTTCAAGGCGGTCATGGGCCTCGGCGCGGGCGCCGCCCTGCTCGCCTTCGCCGTGGCGTCCTTCATCCCCCGCCGCCGGCCCCTGGCCCCGGCCGAGGCCACGCCCCAGGCGGCGGAGGCACCGGCCGCCGCCTCCTGAGGAACTCACGCGCTGCTCACGCGAGCCGCCGACCGCCGGTCCGGGCCCGGTACGGTCGGCGGCGCCGAGCCGGACGCGCTCAACTCGGCCTCGGTGAAGGCGAGCCCGAGCGTCTCGGCGCAACCGCGCCCCTGCCCCGGCCGGCCGGCCGTTGCGCCGTTCAGGGGAAACCGGTGGGCGGGACGCGTGGCGGTGCGCGGGAGCGTCGAGACCTTCTGCCGTGACCCTGCCGCTGATCCCGCCCATGCTCGCCACCCCGGGCAGCCTGCCGCCCGCCGCGCAGGACGCGCGCTGGGCCTACGAGACCAAGCAGGACGGCCAGCGGGTGGTCGTCTACCTCGAAGGCGACGGCAGCGTGCTGCTGCGCGCCCGGTCCGGGGAGGACATCACCGCCGCGTACCCCGAACTCGCGCCGCTGGGAAGGGCGTTGGGCACCACGTCGGCGGTACTGGACGGGGAGGTGCTCGCGCTGGACGAACAGGGGCGGGCGGACTTCCAGCTGTTGCAGTCCCGCATGGGGCTCGCGCACGCTCCGGAGCGGGCCGCGCGCCGGGCCGCGCAGGCGCCTGTCCACCTCGTGCTCTTCGACGTCATGCATCTGGCGGGCCGCCCGCTCGTCGGGCTCTCGTACACCCGGCGGCGCGGACGCCTGGAGGGCCTCGCCCTCGACGGCCCCTTCTGGTCGACGCCCGCCGCTCTCGTCGGGCACGGCGAGCAGGCCCTGCGCGCCACCCGTGAGCACGGCCTGGAGGGTCTGGTCTGCAAGCGCCTGGACTCGGTGTACGAGCCGGGCGTGCGCTCCCGGTCCTGGATCAAGATCCGCAACATGCGCAGCGAGGACGTCATCGTGGGCGGCTGGCTGCCCGGCAAGGGCCGCATGACGGGTCTGCCCGGCGCCGTGCTGGTCGGCCAGCGCGCCGCGGGACGCCTGCGCTACGTCGGCAGTGTGGGGACCGGCTGGAGCGAGGCGGAGCGGTCACAGCTCGCGGCGCTGTTGCGGGCCGCGGCGTCCAAGGTGTGTCCCTTCGATCCCCCGCCCCCGGTGGCGGGGGCGCACTGGGTGCTGCCCCGGCTGGTCGGCGAGGTCCGCTACAGCGTGCGCACCCGGGCCGGGATGCTGCGCCAGCCGTCCCGGCTGCGGCTCAGGCCCGACCTGGCACCCGAGGAGGCGGCGGCCGACCTCCCCGACGACCTCTCCGACAGCCTCCCGGACGGCATTCCGGACGACCTCCCCGACGACATTCCGGACGATCCCGCCTGACACCGGCGACGCACTCACCCGACGCCACGCCATGGTCCAAGTTTTGGGCAGCGGTTCACCGTTGGTACGCGCGTGACCCCTTGGCCCGGACGTGAAAAGCGGGGAAGCTGAACTCCCCTTTCCCCCACAGCCGTTGGGCTGCGCTCAAGAGGAGCACGCAGTGTCGTCAACGAAGTTCAGGACACACCGCAGGAGATGGCTGACCGGTCTGGCCGGCGCCGCCGCTCTCGTCGTCGCCTTCCCCGCCGTCGCCTTCGCCGCCCCGCCCCAGGCACTGCCCGCCAACGCGGAAGCCGCCGAGTTCACGTACCAGCCGGCGTTCGACTACGACACCGACGGCTGCTACTCGACCCCCGCCATCGGCCCCGACGGCACGATCAACGGGGGCCTGAAGCCGACCGGCGCCCTCAACGGCAGCTGCCGGGACGCCTCGGACCTGGACAACACCAACAGCTACTCGCGCTACAAGTGCAACAACGGCTGGTGCGCGTACATGTACGGGCTGTACTTCGAGAAGGACCAGGCCCTGGCCGGCAGCAGCATCGGCGGGCACCGCCACGACTGGGAGCACGTCGTGGTCTGGGTGCAGGACAACCAGGTCAAGTACGTCTCGACGTCGAACCACGGCTCGTTCACCGTCCACGCGGCGTCCGACGTCCGGTTCGAGGGCACCCACGCGAAGATCGTCTACCACAAGGACGGCATCAGCACCCACTGCTTCCGGCTGGCCAACTCGGGCGACGAGCCGCCGGAGAACCACAAGGGCACCTGGCAGTACCCGCCGCTCGTCGGCTGGAACGGCTACCCGGCGGGCCTGCGCGACAAGCTGAGCGCGTACGACTTCGGCAGCGCCCACTTCGGCCTGAAGGACGACAGCTTCGCCGCACACCTGTCCAAGGCACTGCCGTCCAGCATCACCTTCGACCCCAACGCCTGACACGAGGAACCCGCGCGAGCTGACCCGCGGCCGATTCGTCGGCCCGCCCCTCACCCACGTCACTCAGGGCTCCCGGAGCCGCCCCGGCTCCGGGAGCCCTGCTGTGCGCGGCGCGGCGCGGCGGAGCCCCGGCACGAGGACCGAGGACTCCGAGCCCCGAACCCCCGGAACTGAGGACCGAGGAACCCCAGAACCGAGGACCGAGGACCCGAGCAGGAGGCGGACTGCGTCCGCGGACCGATCCGGCGCCGTGCGCCGCCGCCTAGCCTGCTGGTCATGGACACGAGCGGGACGCACCACACGAGCGGCACCGGCGGACGGTTCGAGGAAGCACTGGAGCGCCTGCACGCCTCGGGGCCGGAACGTCTGGGCAGACTGACCAACCACGCCCCCATGGTCGTCGAGGCGCTCACCGCGCGCGGACACGCGGACGCCGTGCACCGCTGGCTGGACCTGTACACGCGCAAGCTCGAGGACTTCCCCGACCGCGTGGCACCGGTCACCGACGACAACTGGCCCTCGGCACTGGGTGATCCGCGACGGGCCGCGGACTGGATCGACTTCTTCGCCCGGCTGCTCGCCGAACGCCCGTGGCGGGACGTCCTCGCCGAGTGGTGGCCGCGCCTGCTGCCCGGCATGTACGGCGGCTCGACGCATCCGGTGATCCGCGTCGGCCACGCCGTACGCGCCCTGGAGTCCGGCGAGAACACACCCCGTCTCACCGAACTCGCCCACGGCCTGGGCTACTGGGCCGCCCGGCACCGGCCCGTGACCGGCGTCGCCGCCCTGCCGGGCGCGCCGACGGCCGCGCAGGCCCTCGACGCCGTCCCCGCGATCACCGAGGAGCCGCAGGGGTTCCCGGCCCGGCTGGCCGCCGTACGCCGGCTGCCGGTCTGGGCGGACGACGTGACCGACCCCGACACGGCCCACCGGCGGCTCGCCGAGCTGGTGCGGGCCGCGACGCACCGCTACGCCACGCACGGGCACGGCGACGCGATCATGCTCGTGCACGCGGCCACGGCCCCCAACGCGGTACTCAGGACGCTGGGTTCGCTGCCCCGCGAGCTGTGGGCGCCGAGCCTGCGCGCGGCGTGGACGGCGTCGGCGGCGGTCACCGCGATGTACGCCCCGGCCGAACCGGTTGCCTGCGCGCCCGCGGCGCGGGCCACGGCCGAGGAGATCCTGGAACGGGCCCTGGCCCATGGCGACGAGCACGTCGTCAAGTTCGCCGACACGGCCCTGGACGTCGGCGACGAGCGGGCCCTCGCCGCCGCGGGCCGCGCGATCGAGCTCAACTCGCCCCTCGCCTGACGCCCCTCACCTGACGCCCGTTGACCCACGCCCCTCGGCTAACGGCCCTCGGCCAGGGCGTCGCCGAGGGCCGTGCGCGCGTACAGCACGTAGTAGCCCTGGCGGCGGGCGTCGAGCAGGCCCGCCTCGCGCAGGACCGTCAGGTGCGCCGACACGGTGGACGGGGCCAGTCCGTGCCGGCCGGCGAGTTCCGTGGTCGAGGCGGGCGCGGTCAGGCCGGTGAGGACGGCGGCGCGCTGGTGGCCCAGGAGCCGGGCGAGCGCCTCCGGCGGGCGGGGCGCCGGTGCGGTGTGCAGCCGGCCCATGCCGCGGGCGGGATAGACGACCGTGGGCTGCCACGGTCGGGCGAAGCCGCTCACCACGTCCGGCCAGACGAACACGCTCGGCATGAGCAGGACGCCGCGCCCGTCGGCGCGCTGGGCGTCGGCGAGATCGCCGTACATGCGCAGGGTGAGGGTGTGGCCGGCCCAGTCGACGCCGGGGTGCAGGCCGGTGAACAGCGCGTCGAGGCCGACGTCGGCCGCCCGGCGCGAGCGGTGGGCGATGTCGGCTTCCAGGACGGCCCGGTGGCGCGGCCAGTCGGGGGCCAGCAGGGCCTGCCAGGCCCGCTCGGTGAGGTCGGCCAGGCGCCGGACGGTCGCTGCCGGGTCGTCGAGGGCGGCGCGGCCCGCGGGTGACTCGGCGAGCCCGGGGGTGCAGGCGAGCGATCGGGCCATCTCGGCGCGGGCGAGGCCGGGATCG
Organism: Streptomyces sp. NPDC020490; assembly: GCF_044335305.1. NCBI lineage: Bacteria > Bacillati > Actinomycetota > Actinomycetes > Kitasatosporales > Streptomycetaceae > Streptomyces > Streptomyces sp. NPDC020490. The sequence continues at coordinate 9,161 of NZ_JBIRUY010000059.1, forward strand.
GTGGCGTGCATCCGCGCCAGCTCGTCGTCGATGGACGGGAACGGCTCGTCGGGGGGCGCGCCGAGGAAGTCGGGGGTGTAGCCGCCGGGACGCGGGACGAACAGCCACAGGGGTGACAGGTCCAGGCCGGCCAGGGTGCGGCGCATCCGGCCGAGCCAGGCGCGGTGGTAGCCGTGCCGGGCCGGGCGGCGCAGCATGCGCAGCGCCTCGTGGGTCTGGCACAGCGGAGAGATCGCGAACCGGCAGCGCGCCAGGTCGGCGGTGCCCAGGTGCAGGGTGAGCGGCAAGACGGCCTCCCGGAGCGCGGCCCCTACTGATTCGGTCCCGGCCGAAACAGTAGAGGCCCCGCCGGGCCTCCGGAAACGCTGGCCCCGGCCCGGTCGGCGGCCACCTCGATCACCTGACCCGGAGGACACCTGGATGGGCAGCGGACGTCCGGCCGCCTGGCGCGGGGGCGCCCTCGTCGCGGCGCTGATGCTGGCGGCGTTCACCTTCAACTCCGTCGAGAACCTGCCCGTGGGCCTGCTGTCGCTGATCGCGGCCGACCTGCGGGTGTCGCTCGCCGCGGCGGGCCTGCTGGTCACCGGGTACGGCCTGACGGTGGCGGCGGCGTCGCTGCCCGTCGCGCACCTCACCCGCTCCGTGCCGCGCCGGTATCTGCTCGCCGGGCTGCTGGGCCTGCTGGCGGCGGCGAGCTGGGTCCCGGCGCTGGGGACCGTCTCGTACGGGGTGCTGCTGGCGGCACGGACGGCGACGGCGCTCGCGCAGGCGCTGTTCTGGGCGGTGACGGGCCCGGTGGCGGTGGGGCTGTTCCCGCCCGAGCGGCGGGGCCGGGTCATCGGGCTGCTGTCGGTCGGTGGATCGCTGGCCACGGTGCTCGGCGTGCCGGCCGGGACCTGGCTGGGCGGGCACCGCGGCTGGCCGGCGCCGTTCGCCGTGCTCGGCTGCCTCGCGCTGGTCTCGCTCGCCGTCGTCGCCGTCCTGCTGCCGACCTCGCGGCCCGAGGAGAGTCACGCGGCGTACGGTGCCGCCCCCGACCGGCGCCGGTTCCTGACTGTCCTCGCCACGACCGCCCTGTCGGTGACGGGGGCGTTCACGGGCTTCACGTATGTCGTCGCCTTCCTGAACGACGTCAGCGGGTTCGGCGCGGGCGCGGTGAGCGGGGTGCTGTTCGCCTTCGGCGTGGCCGGGCTGGCCGGGGTGAGCGCGGCCGGGCCGCTGCTGGACCGGTTCCCGCGGGCCACGCTGAGCGTGCCGGTGGCGGCGCAGGCGGCGGCGCTGCTCGGGCTGTACGCGGGCGGGAGCGGCCGGGCGGCGGCCGTCGCGCTGCTGATGCTGCTCGGCGCCTCGGTCGGGCCGGTCTTCATGGCGACGCAGAGCCAGGTGCTGCGGGTCGCGCCGGGCCGCACCGAGACGGCGCTGGCTGCCAACTCGGCCGCGTTCAACGTGGGGGTGGCGGCGGGGGCGCTGCTCGGCGGCGGCCTGCTGTCCGTGGGCGGGGTGCGGGGGACCTTCCTGGCCGGCGGGCTGCTCACGGCGGCGGCACTCACGCTGCTGGTCCGGCCGGAGCGGCGGCCGGCGGCCTGCGCGGCCGACGGGCCGCGGTAACACGACCGGCGGACGGGAACACGACCGGCAGACGGGAACACGGCCAGCAGGCGGGAACACGATCGGCAGGCGGGAACACGACGGCAGACCGCAGCAGAGCACGGCCGGCAGGCCGCGGTACGACGCGCGCCGTGTCCCGCCCGAGGGGAAGGCACCCCGGGCGGGACACGGGCGCCGGCGGTCAGCCGACCGCGGCGGCGAACATGCCGGGCTCGTAGGAGCCGCCCTTCTGGTGCACGATCACGGCGAGCCGGTTGGCCGCGTTGATCAGGGCGACCAGGCAGACCAGCGCGGCGATCTGGTCGTCGTCGTAGTGCTCGCGCACCTGGGACCAGGTCTCGTCGGACACGCCCTGCTGGGCGTCGGCGAGGCGGGTGCCCTCCTCGGCGAGCGCCAGGGCGGCCCGCTCGGCCTCGGTGAACACGGTGGCCTCGCGCCAGGCGGCGACCAGATGGAGGCGGACCGCGCTCTCGCCGGCGGCCGCCGCCTCCTTGGTGTGCAGGTCGATGCACCAGCCGCAGCCGTTGATCTGGCTGGCGCGCAGCGACACCAGTTCCTGCGTGGACCTCGGCAGCGGCGACTGGCCGATCACCAGGGAGGCGTTGGCGAAACGCTTGTTGAACTTCGCGGCGATGTCGTTGGCGAACATGTCGAAACGGGCGTCCATGACGGCGTCCTCACTCGTGGGCTGTGAACCGGACGAACACGAGATGCCGGCGCCCCACTCGCTGTGACGAGGGCGCCCGTGTGACGTGCGCCACCGCCGGCGCATGTCACGGATCCGCGGACCGCGGCGTCCTGTGCGTGTGACACCGACGGGAACGGACAGGCAGGAGCGGCCGGTGACGAGCGAGCACAGCGGGCGGACGAGGGACACGGCCGGGCGGCCCACGGGCGGCACGGGCGGTACGGACGCCGCCACCGACGCGTTCGTCACCCACCGCAACCTGCTCTTCACCGTCGCCTACGAGATGCTCGGCTCGGCCGCCGACGCCGAGGACGTCCTCCAGGAGACCTGGCTGCGGTGGGCGGGCGTCGATCTCTCCGTGGTCCGGGATCCGCGTGCGTACCTGGTGCGGATCACCACCCGCCAGGCGCTGACCCGGCTGCGCACGCTCGGCCGCCGCAAGGAGTCCTACGTGGGCACCTGGCTGCCCGAGCCGCTGCTCACCGCGCCCGACGTGGCCGAGGACGTCGAGCTGGCCGACAGCGTGTCGATGGCGATGCTGCTGGTGCTGGAGACCCTCGCGCCCACCGAGCGGGCGGTGTTCGTACTGCGCGAGGTGTTCGACGTCGGCTACGACGAGATCGCCGAAGCCGTCGACAAGAGCCCGGCGGCCGTGCGGCAGATCGCGCACCGGGCGCGGGCGCACGTCGCCGCGCGCCGGCCGCGCGGGACCGTCTCCCCCGCCGAGACCCGCAGCGCGCTCGACGCGTTCCGGCGGGCGGTGGAGACCGGCGACCTGCAGTGCCTGGTCGACATCCTCGCGCCGGACGTCGTCTTCCTGGGCGACGGCGGCGGGATCAGGCAGGCCGTGCCGCAGCCGGTCAGGGGCGCCGACAAGGTGGCCCGGCTGCTGGCGGGCGGCCTCGGCCGGATCACCGCGGCGTCGCTGCGGCCGGCGCAGGTCAACGCCTGTCCGGCGCTGGTACTGCGGATGGACGGCGAGATCGACACCGTGGTGGCGGTCCGCGTCGACGACGGCCTCGTCACCGGGCTGTACGCCGTGCGCAACCCCGAGAAGCTGTCGCGCATGCAGCGGGAGACGGTGCTGCGCCGCTGAGCGCCGGGCGGCCGACCGGACGGTGGCGCACGGCCGTTGCCGTCCGAGGGTCTATCGTGTCCGCATGTCCGTACCCGAACTGATCCGGATCGTCTCCCGCGACTCGCCGATGGCGCTCGCCCAAGTGGAGCGTGTACGAGCGGAACTGACGGCCCTTCACCCGGGCGTGCGCACCGAGGTCGTGCCCGTGCGGACGACCGGTGACAAGTGGCTCGGCGACCTGTCCCAGGTCGAGGGCAAGGGCGCCTTCACCAAGGAGGTGGACGCCGCGCTGCTCGCCGGCGAGGCCGACCTCGCGGTGCACTGCGTCAAGGACGTGCCCGCCGACCGGCCGCTGCCGGCCGGGACGACGTTCGCCGCGTTCCTCGAACGCGACGACATCCGCGACGCCCTGGTCCATCCGGACGGTCTCACCCTGGACGAGCTGCCCGAGGGGACCCGGATCGGCACCTCCTCCGTGCGCCGGGTCGCCCAGCTCGCCGCCACCCACCCGCACCTGGAGTGCGTGCCCTTCCGCGGCAACGCCAACCGGCGGCTGGAGAAGCTGGCGGCCGGCGAGGCGGACGCGCTGCTGCTGGCGGTGTCCGGCCTGCGGCGCATCGGCCGGGACGACGCCATCACCGAGATCCTCTCCCCCGAGACGATGATGCCGCCGATCGGCGCGGGCATCCTCGCCCTGCAGTGCCGGGAGGGCGACGCGGACCTCATCGACGCGGTCAGCGGGCTCGGCCACCCGGACACGCACCGCGAGGCCACGGCCGAGCGGATGTTCCTGCACGTGCTGCAGGGTCACTGCAACAGCCCGATCGCCGGGTACGCGCGCGTGGACCGCAGCGGTGAACTGTCCCTGAGCGCCTGCGTGTTCACCCCGGACGGCAAGACCCGGCTGAACGCCCACGAGTGGGCGGGACGGCTGGACCCGGCCACGCTGGGCACTTCGGTGGCCGTCGCTCTGCTGCGCCAGGGCGCCCGCGAGATCATCGACGGCATCCCGCACTGAGGCGCGCGGGATCACCGACGGCGTCCCGCACTCCGGCGCGAAGGATCAGGCGGTGCCCTTCTCCGCCTGGTCCCGCAGGTAGTTGCTGACCTGGTGGGCCAGGCAGTCGCGGCCGGCGCCCGGCGCCGCGCCGGCGCCCGGCTCGTGCAGTCCGATGCCGCCCACCCACATCCGGCGGTCGGCCCACTCCTCGTCGACCCGCAGCTGCACCTGCACGTCGATCTGGCTCAGCGACGCCTCCGGTCCGGCCGCGTACAGCACGGCGGTGACCCGGCGCAGCGGATAGACGTCGAAGCCCTCGACGAACTGCGAGTTGCGCCAGTCGATGAAAGCGGCCTCGCCGTCCGGACCGGTCCGCACGTCGATCTGACCGTCCTCGAGGTGGATGCCGACGTTCCGGCTGCCCCGGTTCTCGACGGTGACGCGGAGACTGAAGTACGTCAGCCCGGCGGCCGCGTCGTCACGTCCCCGCGGTGGCTCGGCGGCCTCGAGACGGTGGACGCGGACACGCAGACCGGCATGCTCGTCGTACTCCTGCCAGTCCCCGACCACGTTGGGCTCGTACACAATCCACCTCTCGACCTCAGAGAGCTGCTTCCTATCTGTGGGCTCAGTGCACTGTCAAATGAGCGGAATGCGCTGTGGGCAGCCGGTTCACCCCCTTTGATCGGTGATCAAGCCGTGCGCAGGGACAATCGGCGGGTGGCCCCGAAGCACCTGGGCACACGCGTGCCGCACATCACGTTCGGCCGGCTCCCTCAGCGGGCCGGCCGGGCCGGGAGCGAGGGCACCGTGGCGATGCCGAACGCGTCGCCCGCACCACTCGCCGAGCCGGGCCCCGGCCACGGGCGTCGGCCGCAGGCGTCGACCGGGGGCGTCGACCGGGGGCGTCGACCGGGGGCGTCGGCCGCAGCTGGGCCGCCCGACGGGTGGCGGGACCAGTCTCGCGGGGCCCTCGGCTGCGTCCGGAAATGCCGGCGCCGAGCCGTGCCACGACCGGGCGCGGCAGCTCACGTGACGAATTCCCGCGATGCCGGTCCGTGGCGATCGGAGGCAATTCCCGCGACGATTCAGAATCGCCCGGTCGCCTTGCGTCACCGTATTGACTTTATTGTTTTGGAATCCCTGCGGACGGGAATGCGCATCGCAGTGCTTCGGACCGGAGGCACGTCCACGGGAGCCGGCAGCAGGCCCCGGATGCTCTCCGTCAGGTCCATGCCCGCCCCTCCCGTGGTGTCTGTCCACACAGCACCGGCCGAGGGAGGTGCGCCCATGCGCGTCACCACCGGAACCACGCCGCATCCGCACGACGACGCGCCCGACACCGCCCGGGCCTTCGAACGGCTCGCGCGGCTGCCGGAAGGCCCGGAGCGCAAGGCGCTCAGGGACGAGCTGGTCCAGGCCTGGCTGCCCATGGCCGAACGGATCGCCGTCCGTTTCAAGGGACGCGGTGAGGCTCTCGAGGACCTGTACCAGGTCGCCGCCCTCGGCCTGGTCAAGGCCGTCGACCACTACGATCCGGCACGCGGCCACGCCTTCGAGGCGTACGCGGTGCCGACCGTCACCGGTGAGATCAAGCGCCACTTCCGTGACCACATGTGGACCCTGCACGTGCCGCGCCGGGTCCAGGACCTGCGCAACCGGGTGCGGCACGCCGTGAAGGAGCTGTCGCAGACGACCCCGGGGCGCGCCCCGACCGTCGCCGAGATCGCCGTGTACACGCGCCTGGAGGAGAGCGAAGTACGCACCGGCATGGAGGCCCTGGAGTGCTTCTCCGCGCTGTCCCTGGACGCCGAGGTGCCGGGCACCGAGGGGTACGCCCTGAGCGACACCGTCGGCGGGTCCGACCCGGCCTACGACGTCGTCGTCGACCGGGTGGCCGTCGCCCCCTGTCTGCAGGCCCTCCCGGAGCGCGAGCGGACCATCCTCTACCTGCGGTTCTTCAAGGGCATGACGCAGAGCCGCATCGCGCAGCAGCTCGGCATCTCGCAGATGCACGTCTCGCGTCTGCTCAGCGGCTGCTTCGCGGAGCTGCGCAGGGAACTCCTCAGCGAGACACAGACCCAGCCCCGGACTCAGAGCCGGCCACAGGCGCAGACCCAGAGCCGGCCGCAGAGCCAGGCGCAGAACGGCTGAGCCGGGAGGCGGCCCGGGAGCGGGCGGCAGGGCGTCCCGTCACTGCGGCGGGGCGCCCGGGATCTGCGGAGGACCGTAACGGTCCAGCGCCTCTTCCAATTCAGAGCGTATTTCCGGGGGCAGTGTTCCGTTGCGGCCCCAGATGAGAATCAATTCCGCGATATTGCGCAGTTTGATGTTCGTGTGCTGGGAGACTTCTTTCAGCACCTGCCAGCCCTCGTCCGGCGACAGCCGGCCGAGGGCGACGACCATGCCGATCGCCTGGTCCACGACGGCGTGCGAGGCGATGGCCTCCTTCAGCTGGTCGACTTCCTGCTGCAGCTCGACGATCCGGTCCGAGCCCCCGTCCACGGGCATGGCCACCTCCCGCCGGCCGCTCGCGTACTGGTGTCCGGCCCTTCCATGCTCGTCACTCGCGCGGGCGCCCGCCACCGGGGAGCCGCCCGGCGAGGCCGCCGTTTCGGCCGCCCCGCCGGGGTACTCGACAGGCGCGGAGACCCGTTCCGGTCGGACACTGGTGGCAGAAACCGATGGCGGACCGGTGGCCGCCGGCGGACGAGACCTGGACGTGAGCCATGAACCACGACATCACGCGCCCCGGCCCTGCGACGAGCGTCGTCTCCTCGCACTCCGTGTTCGGCGCGCCCTGCTGGGTGAGTCTGACCAGCCGCGACCTGCGCGCCACCGAGGAGTTCTACACGGCCGTGTTCGGCTGGCGGTGGCGGGCGGCCAAGCTGGGCGAGCACTTCCGGATCGCGCTGGCGGACGGCACGCCCGTCGCCGGGATCGCCGCCGTGGCCACCATGTGGCAGATGGTCGTGACATGGACGCCGTACTTCGCCGTGCCCGGCGCGGACCAGGCCGTGGCCCGGGCGCAGGAGCGCGGCGGCACGACGGCGGTGGGGCCGATCTCCTTCCCGCCGGGCCGGGCGGCGCTGCTGGCCGACCGGGACGGCGCGACGTTCGGGATCTGGGAAGGGGAGCTGGTCTCGGAGTGGGAGAGCTGGCGCCGCGCGGCCCCGACCTTCATCCGGCTGCACACGCGTGACGCCTTCGACGCCGCGATCTTCTACGGCGAGGTCCTCGGCTGGGCGACGGGGAAGCCCGGCTGCTGCGAGGTCGGCTACGAGGGCGAGGAGGTCGTGCTGCGCAGCCAGGGCGACGTGGTGGCGCGCATCGAGTCGGGCGCCCTGGGCGCGGCCCCCGACCCGCGGATCCGGCCCCATTGGCAGGTCCACTTCGCCGTCGTGGACGTGGACGCCTGCGTCCGGGCCGCGGAGCGGCACGGCGGCAGCGTCCTGTCGAAGGGCAGCGAGGAGGCCGTGCTGCGCGACCGCGACGGCGCCCAGTTCACGGTGACCTCACGCCGCGAGCACTGACAGCGGGGAGCACTCACAGCCGCGAGCAGACGGGCGAGCGCCGAAGCAGCACGCTCCCCCGCCCCCTCCTCCGCCCCCGTCTCCGCCTCACCGCACGGCGCGGGAGGGCCGCGACAGCAGGACGAGGCTGCGCGCCTCCACGGCCATCTCCGTACCCGCCTTGTGCTCCACCTCGTCGGGGGCGTCCTGTTCCTCGGCCGTGTCGAGGAGTGTCCGCCAGCGCTCGCCGTAGGCGACGTCCGGCAGCCGGAACGTCATCGGCTCCCAGTAGCTGTTGAACAGCAGCAGGAAGGAGTCGTCCACCACGCGCCGGCCGCGCGCGTCGAGTTCGGCGATGGCGTCGCCGTTGAGGAAGACGCCGACGGAGTGCGCGTCGGGCCGCTGCCAGTCCTCCTCCGTCATCTCCCGCGCGTCCGGCGCCAGCCACACCAGGTCCGGCAGCGGCTGGCCGGCGTGCCGGACGGTCTCCCCGCGGAAGAACCGGCGGCGGCGCAGCACGGGATGGTCGCGGCGCAGCCCGATGAGGTACCGGGTGAAGTCCACGAGGCGGCGCTGCTCCTCGGTCAGCCGCCAGTCGATCCAGGAGACCTCGTTGTCCTGGCAGTAGGCGTTGTTGTTGCCGCCCTGGGTGCGGCCGAGTTCGTCGCCGTGGGACAGCATCGGGATGCCCTGCGACAGCAGCAGCGTGGTGAGGAAGTTGCGCTGCTGGCGGGCGCGCAGTTCGAGGACGGCGGGACGGTCCGTCTCGCCCTCCACGCCGCAGTTCCAGGACCGGTTGTGGTTCTCGCCGTCCTGGTTGTCCTCGCCGTTGGCCTCGTTGTGCTTGTGGTTGTACGAGACGAGGTCGCGCAGGGTGAACCCGTCGTGCGCGGTGACGAAGTTGACGCTGGCGCGCGGGCGGCGCCGGTTGTGCTGGTACAGGTCGGAGGAGCCGGTCAGCCGGGAGGCGAACTCGCCGAGCGTGTGCGGCTCCCCGCGCCAGAAGTCCCGTACGGCGTCACGGTACTTGCCGTTCCACTCCGACCACAGCGGCGGGAAGTTGCCCACCTGGTAGCCGCCCTCGCCGACGTCCCAGGGTTCCGCGATCAGCTTGACCCGGCTGATCACCGGGTCCTGCTGGATGAGGTCGAAGAACGCCGACAGCCGGTCGACCTCGTGGAACTGCCGCGCCAGCGTGGCCGCGAGGTCGAAGCGGAAGCCGTCGACGTGCATCTCGGTGACCCAGTACCGCAGCGAGTCCATGATCAGCTGGAGCACGTACGGGTGCCGCATCAGCAGGCTGTTGCCGGTGCCCGTGGTGTCGTAGTAGTGCTTCCAGTCGCCGTCCACCAGGCGGTAGTACGAGGCGTTGTCGATGCCGCGGAAGGACAGGGTGGGGCCGCGCTCGTTGCCCTCGGCGGTGTGGTTGTAGACGACGTCGAGGATCACTTCGAGGCCGGCCGCGTGCAGCGCCTTCACCATCGACTTGAACTCGGTGACCTGCTGCCCGCGGCTGCCGCGGGCGGCGTAGCCGTTGTGCGGGGCGAAGAAGCCGATCGTGTTGTAGCCCCAGTAGTTGGACAGCCCGCGGCCCCGCAGCACACCGTCCTGCACGTACTGGTGCACCGGCATCAGCTCCACCGCGGTCACCCCCAGCGAGGTCAGGTGCTCCAGGACCGCGGGGTGGGCCAGGCCGGCGTAGGTGCCGCGCAGATCGGCGGGCACGTCGGGATGGGTGCAGGTGAGGCCCTTGACGTGGGCCTCGTAGATCACCGTGTCGGCGTACGGCCGGTCGGGCGGCCGGTCGTCGCCCCAGTCGAAGGCCGGGTCGGTCACCACACCGAGCATGGTGTGCCCGGCGCTGTCGGCCCGGGACCGGCCGTGCGGGGCCCGCTCGAAGAGGGAGGGGTGATCGTCCACCTGCCCGTCCACCGCACGGGTGTACGGGTCGAGGAGCAGCTTCGCCGGATTGCAGCGGTGGCCCAGCTCCGGGTGGAACGGCCCGTGCACCCGGTAGCCGTAGCGCTGCCCCGGCCCGACGCCGGGCAGGTAGCAGTGCCAGACGAACCCGTCGGCCTCCGCCACCGGGACGCGGCGCTCGCCGCCGCCGCCGTCGTCGACGAGGACCAGTTCGACGTGTTCGGCGACCTCGCTGAACAGGGCGAAGTTGGTGCCCTCGCCGTCGAAGGAGGCACCCAACGGGTAGGGGTGCCCGCTCCACACGGGCACCCCTGCCTTGCGCCGTCGCCTGGCCGTCACCGGGCGTCCTGAAGGACGCCGGCGCCGTCGGCCACGCGAGCACCGTCCGCCACGCCGGCGCCGTCGGCCGCGCCGGCCAGCACGACGTCGCCGGCCAGCGCGACGACCGGGACCTCGCGGGGCACCTGGAGCCCCTCGCGCAGGCTCGGCGCGGGCGCGGTGGGCACCAGCGGGACGCGTTCGCCGGCGCGGGCCCGCTGCGAGAACCAGATGACCTTGCTGCCGTTGTCGGTTGCGCAGCAGCCCCATCCGTCGCTCATGGCGGCGATCCACTGCAGGCAGCTCCGCAGATCCTGGTCCGGGCGCAGCTGGGAGTCGTTGCCGCCGATGGCGGTGATGAGGTGCTGGCCGTTCCACCACATCTCGATCGAGGTGTTCTTGTCCGTGGCGTGCTCGTCGATGGCCTTGAGCAGCAGCTCGGTGCCGTGGCAGACGGGCTCGACCAGGTTGTCGAGGTTCCAGAACCGGAGGTGAGCGGCCAGGATGCGCCTGACCTGTCCGACCCGATCGGGGCTGACTTCCACGTCGAGGTGGTAGTAGCAGGGCACTGCGGTCTTCATCTCGTTGGCTCCTCACCGGCGAAGTCCCCGCTCCTCCCCGTCCCCGCGGGACGGGCCCCGAACGCGGAGCGTGAGCGCTGATCGCTCCTGAGTCACCTCAAGAGTGAGAGCGGTACGCCATTCGTGCAACACGAGCGGCCACAGGGGTAGTTGAATCGCCAACAAGACGATGCGTCATCACCCGTGCACCATGTGTGAAGACCTCGATTGCCCGTAACGGACCGTGCGCGCCCGCGCCCGGTCACCGCCCGACGGTCGGGAGACGTGCCATCGAGCCCCGGGAGGTGAACGGCGCCATGCTGCTGCCGGCCAAGGCCGAAGTCGCCCGGCAACTGCGGCGGTACCGGGCCTGGGAACGCGCGATGCTCGCTTCCCCGGCGGACCGCGGGGTGCGGGCCACTTTCGAGGACTCCGGCTACACCCTCTGCGTGCTCATGGGGAAGCGCTGCGCCCGCGAGGCCGCCGACGCGGCCGAACGCTATCTGCGCTCCACCCTGATCTCCTATCTGCGGGACGAGGACGACCGGACCGGCACGGCCCTGGCCGGCCGGCGCGCCCCGCCCGCGGCGGCGCGCCGTACCGCCGCGCGGAGGTAGATCCCGCGCGGCCGGCAATCCCGCGCGGAGGTAGATCCCGCGCGGCCGGCAACCACGCGCGGAGGCGGTTCCTCCCCGCGCGGCCGGCAACCCCGCTCGGAGGCAGATCCTTCCGGCGCAGCTTGTACCCCCGGCCGGGCCAACGGGTCCGGCCCCGAGCACGGCGGAGGTGACACCCATGAGCTGGTCCCAGGCCATCGGCCGCATCCCGGTACGCGACGTCCGGCCGCTCGTCGAGTGCGGCAGGCACCCGGCGAAGGCGGTCGTGGGCGAGTGGTTCGACATCACGGCGACCGTGTTCGGCGAGGGGCACGCCGCCGTCGCCGCGAACGTCGTCCTGACCGATCCGGAGGGCCGTCCGGGCCCGTGGACGCCGATGCGGGAGCTGGCGCCCGGCACCGACCGCTGGGGCGCCACCGTCACGCCCGGCGCCCCGGGCCACTGGACCTACCACGTCGAGGCCTGGAGCGACCCGGTCACGGCCTGGCGGCACCGCGCCCGCATCAAGGTCCCGGCCGGCATCGACACCGGGCTGGTGCTGGAGGAAGGCGGCGAGCTGCACCGGCGGGCGGCCGCCGGGGTGCCCGAGGGGCCGGCGCGCGCCGCGGTGCTGGCGGTCGCGGAGACCCTGGACGACGACTCGCTGCCCGTGGCCACCCGGCTGGCGGCGGCGTTGACGCCGGAGGTGGACGCGGTACTGGCCCGGCATCCGCTGCGGGAGCTGGTCACCGCCTCCGAACCGCTGCCGCTGCTGGTGGAGCGCGAGCGGGCGCTGTACGGCGCCTGGTACGAGTTCTTCCCCCGCTCCGAGGGCACCCCCGAGCAGCCGCACGGCACCTTCCGCACCGCCGCCCGCCGCCTCCCCGCGATCGCCGCGATGGGCTTCGACGTCGTCTACCTGCCCCCCATCCACCCCATCGGCACCACCTTCCGCAAGGGCCGCAACAACACCCTCTCCGCCGGCCCCGACGACGTCGGCGTGCCCTGGGCCATCGGCTCCCCCGAGGGCGGCCACGACGCCGTCCACCCCGCCCTGGGCACCATCGAGGACTTCACCTTCTTCGTCGGCCGCGCCCGCGAGCTGGGCCTGGAGATCGCCCTGGACTTCGCCCTGCAGTGCTCCCCCGACCACCCCTGGGTGGCCAAGCACCCCGAGTGGTTCCACCACCGCCCCGACGGCACCATCGCCTACGCCGAGAACCCGCCCAAGAAGTACCAGGACATCTACCCCATCGCCTTCGACGCCGACATGGACGGCCTGATCGCCGAGACCCTGCGGGTACTGCGCCACTGGATGACACACGGCGTGCGGATCTTCCGCGTGGACAACCCGCACACCAAACCGGTCGTCTTCTGGCAGAAGGTGATCGCCGAGATCAACGCCACCGACCCGGACGTGATCTTCCTGGCCGAGGCGTTCACCCGCCCGGCGATGATGCACACCCTCGCCCAGACCGGCTTCCAGCAGTCCTACACCTACTTCACCTGGCGCAACACCAAGCGGGAACTGACCGAGTACCTCACCGAGCTGTCCGGGGAGGCGGCCGCCTACATGCGGCCCAACTTCTTCGTCAACACCCCCGACATCCTCCACGAGTACCTCCAGCACGGCGGCCGCCCCGCCTTCGAGGTCCGCGCCGTCCTCGCCGCCACCCTCTCCCCCGCCTGGGGCGTCTACTCCGGCTACGAACTGTGCGAGAACACCCCCCTGCGCGAGGGCAGCGAGGAATACCTCGACTCCGAGAAGTACCAGCTCAAACCCCGCGACTGGGACACCGCCGAACGCGAGGGCCGCACCATCACCCCCCTCATCGCCCGCCTCAACGAGATCCGGCGGCGGCATCCGGCCCTGCACCGGCTGCGGAACCTGCGCTTCCACGCGACCGACAACGACGCGGTCATCGCCTACAGCAAGACGACCGGCGAGGACACCGTCCTCGTCGTCGCCAACCTCGATCCCCACCACACCCAGGAGGCCACGGTCTCGTTGGACATGCCGCGACTCGGCCTGGACGGGAACGCGTTCATGTCCGCGCACGACGAACTGACGGGTGACACCTACCACTGGGGGCGGAGCAACTATGTGCGTCTGGAACCCGGCAGGGCCCCGGCACACGTGCTCCACGTCCAGCGGTCGTCCGCATAGCCACAGATTCGGAGGGTCACAGCGTCATGACAGTCAACCAGCCCGTCCCGGACACCTTCGAGGACACCCCCGCGAAGGACCGGGACCCCGAGTGGTTCAAGCGCGCCGTGTTCTACGAGGTCCTGGTCCGCTCCTTCCAGGACAGCAACGGCGACGGCGTCGGCGACCTCAAGGGACTGACCGCCAAGCTCGACTATCTGCAGTGGCTGGGCATCGACTGCATCTGGCTGCCGCCCTTCTTCCAGTCCCCGCTGCGCGACGGCGGTTACGACGTCGCGAACTACACGGCCGTACTGCCGGAGTTCGGCGACCTCGCCGACTTCGTGGAGTTCGTGGACGCCGCCCACCAGCGCGGCATGCGCGTCATCATCGACTTCGTCATGAACCACACCAGCGACCAGCACCCGTGGTTCCAGGAGTCCCGCAAGGACCCCGACGGCCCCTACGGCGACTACTACATGTGGGCCGACGACGACAAGCAGTACCCGGACGCGCGGATCATCTTCGTCGACACCGAGGCCTCCAACTGGACCTACGACCCGGTCCGCAAGCAGTACTTCTTCCACCGCTTCTTCTCCCACCAGCCGGACCTGAACTACGAGAACCCGGCCGTGCAGGAGGAGATCCTGGCCGCGCTGCGGTTCTGGCTGGACCTCGGCATCGACGGATTCCGCCTCGACGCCGTGCCCTACCTGTACGCGGCCGAGGGCACCAACTGCGAGAACCTGCCCGCCACCCACGAGTTCCTGCGGCGGGTGCGCCGCGAGATCGACGCGATGTACCCGGACACGGTGCTGCTGGCGGAGGCGAACCAGTGGCCGGAGGACGTCGTCGACTACTTCGGCGACTACGCCGCCGGCGGCGACGAGTGCCACATGGCCTTCCACTTCCCGGTCATGCCCCGCATCTTCATGGCCGTCCGCCGCGAGTCCCGCTACCCCGTCTCCGAGATCCTCGCCAAGACCCCCGCCATCCCCTCCGGCTGCCAGTGGGGCATCTTCCTGCGCAACCACGACGAGCTGACCCTGGAGATGGTCACCGACGAGGAACGCGACTACATGTGGGCCGAGTACGCCAAGGACCCCCGCATGCGCGCCAACATCGGCATCCGCCGCCGCCTCGCCCCCCTCCTCGACAACGACCGCAACCAGATCGAACTCTTCACCGCCCTGCTGCTCTCCCTGCCCGGCTCCCCGATCCTCTACTACGGCGACGAGATCGGCATGGGCGACAACATCTGGCTCGGCGACCGCGACGCCGTCCGCACCCCCATGCAGTGGACACCCGACCGCAACGCCGGATTCTCGTCCTGCGACCCGGGCCGGCTGTATCTGCCCACGATCATGGACCCCGTCTACGGGTACCAGGTCACCAACGTGGAGGCGTCGATGGCGTCGCCGTCCTCGCTGCTGCACTGGACCCGCCGCATGATCGAGATCCGCAAGCAGAACCGTGCCTTCGGCCTCGGCTCCTACCGGGAGCTGCCGTCCTCCAACCCGGCGGTGCTGGCCTTCCTGCGCGAGTACGAGGACGACCTCGTGCTGTGCGTGAACAACTTCTCCCGGTTCGCCCAGCCCACCGAACTCGACCTGCGCGTCTACGACGGACGCCACCCGGTCGAGCTGATCGGCGGGGTGCGCTTCCCGGCCATCGGTGAGCTGCCGTACCTGCTCACCCTCGCCGGGTACGGCTTCTACTGGTTCCGGCTCACCCGGGTGGCCTCCCGCATCGGCCGACGGCCTTGACCATGTGCCGAGGAAAGGACGCGCCGTCATGACGAAGACCGCTTCCCCGCGCCCGAGAACCGTCGGCGCCGCCGGGCCCATGGCCTCCCTGGCCGGGCTGCTGCGCGAATGGCTGCCGCGGCAGCGCTGGTTCGCCGGCAAGGACCGGCCCGTCACGGACCTCGGCCTGCTGTCCATGACCGAACTGTTCACGGGCTGTCTGCACCTGCTGGTGGGCGCCGGCCACACCGGCGTGCCCGGCCCCGGCGGCGACCCGGCCGGCGACTGCTACCAACTGCTGCTCGGCGTACGGCAGCACCTCGCCCCGCGCCTCGGCCGTGCCCTGATCGGCAGGGCCGAGCAGGGCCCGCTGGCCGGGCTCGCGGTGTACGACGCCCTCCAGGACCCCCGGTCGGCGCAACTGCTCCTGGAGCGGCTGCGCCGGCCCGGCACGGCGGGGCCGCTCAGCTTCGAGGCCGACCCGTCCGTCGCGGTACCCGCCGGGCTGGTCCCGCGCGTCCTGGAAGCGGAGCAGTCCAACTCCTCGCTGGTGTACGGCGACGAGTTCATCCTGAAGGTCTTCCGGCGCATCCAGCCCGGCGTCAACCCGGACCTGGAGGTGCCGGTCGCGCTGGCCGCGCAGGGGTGCGGGCGGGTTCCGGCGCCGGTGGCATGGCTGCGCACGACGCACCCGCAGGAGGCGACGCTGGGCGTGCTCCAGCCGTTCCTGCGGGACGCCTCCGACGGCTGGACGCTGGCCCTGCAGGCGCTCGCGTCCGGCGGCGACTTCACGGCCGAGGCCCACCAGCTGGGGCAGGCCACCGCCGAGGTGCACCTCGCGCTCGCCTCCGCCTTCCCCTCGGGGCCGCACGAGGAGAACGCGCGCACGGCGGCGGCGATGGCCGAGCGGCTGGACGCCGCCGCGCACTGCGTCCCGGCGCTGCGCCCCTACGTGCCCGGCCTGCGGACCGCCTTCGGCGCGCTCGTCGCGTGCGATCCCGGGCCGCCCGCCCAGCGCGTCCACGGCGACCTGCACCTGGGTCAGGTGCTGCGGGCCGGCCGGGACTGGTTCGTCATCGACTTCGAGGGCGAGCCGTCCCGTCCGCTCGACGAACGGCGCGGCACCCGGTCCCCGGTGCGTGACATCGCCGGGATGCTGCGCTCCTTCGACTACGCGGCCCGCCAGCGCCGCCCCTGGCGCCCCGAGTGGGCGCGCCGCTGCCGCGAGGCCTACTGCGCGGGCTACGCCTCCCGGGCCGGATGGGACCCGCGCAAGAAGCACGGCCTGCTGCGGGCCTACGAGACGGACCGCGCCGTCTACGAGGTCCTGTACGAGGCCCGGCACCGACCCGACTGGCTCCCCGTACCGATGGCGGCGATCGAACGTCTCGCCGTGAGAGGAGGCTGACACCATGGCCCTGCGCGACACCTCGCCGCCGGAGGCGGCCGGACCCGTCCCCCGCCGGGCGGCCCCGCCCCTGGACCCGGCCGACCGCGAGCGGCTGCTCACCGGCCGGCACCACGATCCGCACGCGCTGCTCGGCGCCCGTCCCGTCCCGGACGGGACCGCCTTCCGGGCCCTGCGCCCCTACGCCCGCGCCGTGAGCGTCGTCGTCGACGGGCGGCGCCACCGGCTGGCGTCGGAGGGCGACGGCCTGTTCTCCGGCGTGCTGCCGCTCGACGCGGTCCCCGCGTACACTCTCGTGGTGACCTACGCGGAAGGGGAGCACGAGACGGAGGACCCGTACCGCTTCCTGCCCGCGCTCGGCGAGTTCGACCTGCACCTGATCCGCGAGGGCCGGCACGAGCAGCTGTGGCGGGCGCTGGGCGCCGAGCCGATGACCCACCAGGGGGTGAGCGGCACCCGGTTCACCGTGTGGGCGCCGAACGCCCAGGGCGTGCGCGTCGCCGGGGACTTCACGTTCTGGGACGGGACCGCGCTGCCGATGCGGTCCCTGGGCGCGTCGGGGGTGTGGGAGCTGTTCCTGCCGGGCATCGGGGAGGGCGCGCGCTACAAGTTCGAGATCACCTCCCGCTACGGCGGCCGGTTCCTGAAGGCCGACCCGATGGCGCGCCGGACGGAGGAGCCGCCCGCGACGGCGTCGATAGTGACGGCCGCGCACCACGAGTGGGGTGACGCGGAGTGGATGGCCCGGCGCGGCGGGACGCCGGTGCACGAGGCGCCGTTCTCCGTCTACGAGGTCCATCTGCCGTCCTGGCGAGCGGGGCTGACGTATCGTCAGCTGGCCGAGCAGCTGCCCGGCTACGTCAAGGACCTCGGCTTCACCCACGTCGAGCTGATGCCGGTCGCCGAGCACCCCTTCGGCCCGTCCTGGGGCTACCAGGTCACGTCCTACTACGCGCCGACCGCGCGGCTGGGCACCCCGGACGACTTCCGGTACCTGGTCGACGCCCTGCACCGGGCCGGCGTCGGCGTGATCATGGACTGGGTGCCGGCCCACTTCCCCAAGGACGACTGGGCGCTGGCCCGCTTCGACGGGGACCCGCTGTACGAGCCCGGTGACACGCGGCGCGCCGAGCACCCGGACTGGGGGACGTACGAGTTCGACTTCGGGCGCACCGAGGTGCGCAACTTCCTGGTCGCCAACGCCGTGTACTGGTGCGAGGAGTTCCACATCGACGGCCTGCGGGTGGACGCGGTCGCCTCCATGCTCTACCTCGACTACTCGCGCGACTCCGGCCAGTGGACGCCGAACGTGCACGGCGGCCGGGAGGACCTGGACGCGGTGGCGTTCCTGCAGGAGATGAACGCCACCGTGTACCGGCGGGCGCCCGGCGTGGTGACCATCGCCGAGGAGTCCACCGCCTGGGAAGGGGTGACCCGCCCCACCGACAGCGGCGGGCTGGGCTTCGGGCTGAAGTGGAACATGGGCTGGATGCACGACTCGCTCGGCTACATCCAGCACGAGCCGGTGCACCGCAAGTACCACCACAACGAGATGACCTTCTCGATGGTGTACGCCTACAGCGAGAACTACGTGCTGCCCATCTCCCACGACGAGGTCGTGCACGGCAAGCAGGCCCTGGTGTCGAAGATGCCCGGCGACTGGTGGCAGCGGCGGGCGAACCACCGCGCCTACCTCGGTTTCATGTGGGCCCACCCGGGCAAGCAACTGCTCTTCATGGGGCAGGAGTTCGCGCAGGGCGGCGAGTGGTCCGAGACGCACGGCCCCGACTGGTGGCTGCTCGACCCGGGCTACGGCGCCGAGGCCGACCACCGGGGCGTGCGCGACCTGGTCCGCGACCTCAACACCGTCTACCGCCGCACCCCCGCGCTGTGGCAGCGCGACAGCGACCCGGCGGGTTTCCGCTGGGTGGCGTGCGACGCCGCCGAGGACAACGTCTTCGCGTTCCTGAGGTTCGACGCCGACGGCGGCCCGCTGCTCGCGGTCTCCAACTTCTCCCCCGTCGTCCGGCACGACTACCACCTCGGCGTCGGCGACGACGTACCCGCCTGGTACGAGATCCTCAACACCGACGCCGCCGCGTACGGCGGCAGCGACGTCACCAACCCCGGTCCCGCCAAGCCGGAGGAGGGCCGCATCCGGCTCACCCTGCCGCCCCTCGCCACGATCTGGCTGTCACCCCTTCCGGCGTAGGCCCCGCGCGAGCCCGGGCGTGGGACCCGGGCAGGTGTCCGGCCGCTCTTCCAGGGCATTCGGAGTCGTACGCCATCCAGGGCCGCAGAAGGGCGAGATCACGTGCGCACCGTCGGAGTGGAGGAGGAACTCCTCCTCGTCGACCCGGAGACGGGTGAACCAAGGGCGCTGTCCGCGGCGGTGCTCGCCCGCGCCGCGCAGGACGACGCGGAGGGGGACGTCTTCGAGAAGGAACTGCACAACCAGATGCTGGAGTTCGCCACCCGTCCGCAGGCGCGGATGGCGGACCTGGGAGCGGAGATCGTGCGCTGCCGCGGGGAGGCCGCCCGGCACGCCGGGGAGATCGGCTGCGCCGTCGCGGCCCTCGCCACCTCCCCGCTGCCGGTGAGCCCGAAGGTCGGGGTGGGCCGGCGCTACCGGTGGATGGCGGAGCAGTACGGCATCGCCACCCAGGAGCAGCTCGTGCTGGGCTGTCATGTGCACGTGTCGGTGGAGTCGGACGACGAGGCTGTCGCGGTCGTGGACCGGATCCGGCCGTGGCTGTCCACGCTGGCGGCGCTGAGCGCCAACTCCCCGTTCTGGCAGGGCAAGGACACCAGTTACAGCAGCTACCGCAGCCGGGTGTGGCAGCGGTGGCCGTCGGCGGGTCCCACCGAGGTGTTCGGTTCCGCCGAGCGCTACCACCGCACGGTCGCCGACATGGTCGCCACGGGCGTCCTCCTCGACGACGGGATGATCTATTTCGACGCGCGCCTGTCCTCGCGGTACCCGACGGTCGAGATCCGGGTCGCGGACGTGTGCCTGCACGCCGACACCGCCCTGCTCGTCGCCGCCCTGGCCCGCGGCCTGGTCGAGACGGCCGCGCGGGAGTGGCGGGAGGGCCGGGCGCCGCTGGAGCACAGCGTGAGCCTGCTGCGACTGGCCGCCTGGCGGGCGGCCCGGTCCGGTCTGGAGGACGAACTGCTGCACCCCGTGACCATGCGGCGGATGCCGGCGGACGCGGTGGTGCGCGCCCTGCTCGACCACGTCGGCGAGGCGCTCGCGGACGCCGGCGACCTGGACCGCGTCCGCGCCACCGTCTCCGGCCTGCTGGAGCGCGGCAACGGCGCCCGCGTCCAGCGGCAGTTGCTGGAGCGGACGGGAAGCCTGCGGGAGGTCGTCGCCGAGTGCGTGCGCCTCACCCAGGGTGAGCCGCTCGGTCCTCGCCGTACCGGTCACAGCAGCAGCACGAGGGCGTAGGCCAGGAAGAACGCGGCACACAGGACGACGAGGCCGAGGATCAGGATCAGGGGTCCCGTGGCCCATCCCTTCGTCGGGTTGTGCGTCTCGCGGGGGCCGGCCCCGGGCATGCTGGACTCCGCGGGCGGGGTCTCACCCGGCCGGGACGCCGCCGCCCGGCTCCAGACCGGTGGTGCGCTCGGGATCGGGATCGGGGCCGGTATGACTCATGTGCCCCGGGTCCCCGGCCGGGATCATCAGCCCGCCGAGTTGCCTGTTCCGGACACCGATCGCCGCCGCCTCGGCTACATTCGAGCACCGCCGATAACAGTTCTCGTCGGCGGTGTCACACTTCGTACACGTCAGGAGCAGCGCATGCGCGACTTCGCCCTCGCTCCCCCCACCGTCTCGCCCCTGACCGGCGGGCTCGCCGACAGCGTCTTCGACGCGGCGGCCCACGACCCCGCACTGCCCCTGATCGCCCGCCGGTCCACCCCCGCCTCGCACGCCTGGGAGGAGGTGACCGCCATACAGGTGCGCGAGGAGGTGGTGGAGCTCGCCAAGGGCCTGATCGCCTCCGGCATCACGCCCGGC
Organism: Streptomyces sp. NPDC020490; assembly: GCF_044335305.1. Lineage (NCBI taxonomy): Bacteria > Bacillati > Actinomycetota > Actinomycetes > Kitasatosporales > Streptomycetaceae > Streptomyces > Streptomyces sp. NPDC020490. Next base: position 29,764 of record NZ_JBIRUY010000059.1, read on the forward strand.
CACCGTGTGGCGATCATGGCGCGCACCCGTTACGAGTGGACGGTGCTCAGCCACGCGCTGTGGGCCGTGGGCGCCGAACTGGTGCCGATCTACCCGACCTCCTCGCGCGAGCAGGTGGCGTGGATCCTGCGCGACGCCGACTGCGTGGCGGTCGTCGTGGAGGACGAGCAGGCCGTGATGACGGTCGGCTCGGTGTGCGGCACGCTGCCGCGACTGCGGCATGTGTGGCAGCTGGACGCGGGCGCGTTGCAGGACCTGGTGGCGCGCGGCGCGTTCATCCCGACGACCACGGTCGACTCGCTGCGCCGCATCGTGCTGCCGGACTCCACGGCCATCATCGCCTACACCTCCGGCACCACCGGCCACCCCATGGGGTGCGCGCTCACCCACCGCAGCCTGGCCGCCTCCTGCGACGTGCTGCTCAAGGGCTGGCGGCACACCGTCGCCCCGCCCGGCGAGCAGCCGTCCGTGCTCGCCTTCCTGCCCTTCTCCCATGTGTACGGGATGCTGGTGCAGAGCCTGTGCGTGCGCGGCGGCATGGTGATGGGCCATGAGCCCGACATGAGCGAGGCGGCGCTGGCGGCGAGCCTGCGCTCCTTCCGGCCCACGTATCTGTGCGCCGTGCCGTCGATCTTCGAGAAGATCTACAAGAACTTCCTGCGCGCGTCCCAGGAGGCGGGCCGCGGCACGCTGTTCGAACGGGCCGCGGAGACCGCGCGGGACTTCGCGGCGGCGCAGGAGCGGCAGCGGCTCGGCGAGGGGCCCGGGCCGGGATTCGACCTTCGGCTGCAGCACGCCCTGTACGAGCGGACGGTGTACCGCAAGCTGCGCGCCGCGCTCGGCGGCCGGGTGTGCCGGGCGACCTCCGGCGGCTCCCCTCTGAGCCGTGAACTGTCCTTCTTCTACGAGGGAATCGGCATCTTCGTCAACGACGGCTACGGGCTGACGGAGACCAGCGGCGGCATCACCGCGCAGCCGGTGGGCCGGGAGAAGACCGGGACGGTCGGGCAGCCCCTGCCCGGCACCGACGTCATGGTCGCCGACGACGGGGAGATCCTGGTGCGCGGACCGTCGGTGTTCCAGGGCTACATCAACGACGAGGCCGCGACCCGGGCCGCGCTGCGCGGCGGCTGGCTGGCCACCGGCGACCTGGGGCGGCTGGACTCCGAGGGCTATCTGACGATCACCGGCCGCAAGAAGGACATCGTCATCACCAGCAGCGGCAAGAGCGTCGCGCCGGCCGCCCTGGAGCAGCGGCTGCGGATGCACCCGCTGATCCACCAGGCGGTCGTCGTGGGCGACAACCGGCCCTGTGTCGGGGCCCTGATCACGCTGGACCCGGACTTCCTGGCGTTCTGGCGCGGCTCCCTGGCCCCGCAGCGCGACACGCCGAGCCGCGAGGCCCGCGAGGCCCGGGAGGAGAACACGCTGCGCGAGGAGATCGCCCGCGCCGTCGCCGCCGCCAACAGCACGGTGTCGCGCTCGGAGTCGATCAGGGTCTTCCGGGTGCTGGCCGAACCGTTCGACCAGTCCAACGGGTTGCTGACGCCTTCCATGAAGCTGCGCAGGGACGCCATCGTGCGGCACTACGCGCTGGAGATCGACGCGATGTACCAGGCCCGTTCGCGGTCCCCGAGGCAGAGCGGGCCGGACGAGCTGTCGAGGTGGGACGAGGCGGACAACGTCTTCCGCTGACGGCGCGGTCCCCCCGGCCGGCGGCCCGCCGGTCCCGCGACCGTGACAGCGGTCCCACGTGCCGGTATGAGTAGGCCCCGGCCGCCCGGGAACTTAGGACACGGTAGGGACATGTGAGCCATGACGACACCGCCGTCGACACCGGGCGGAAGGGACCATGACAGCCGAGCCGCGTAGGGACGGAACCCTGACTTCCGAGGACATTCCGCACTGCACCGTCCGTTTCCCGGGTGAGCCGCGAAACGTGACGGACGCCCGCCTGGAGGCGGAGCGGTTTCTCGACGGCCTCGCGCGGGTGACGCCACCGGCGGCGCCCGAGCACTGGGACGACATACTGCTGGTCGTCTCGGAACTGGCGGCGAACGCCGTGCAGTACGCCCCCGGGCCGTTCGAACTGCACCTGCGCAGGACGTTCGACGGCGTGCACGTGGTGGTGCGCGACACCAACACCACGCCCCCGGCACCGCGCCCCTTCGACCCGAGCGGGGGCGGCGGCGGAATCGGCTGGCACCTGATCCACGCCCTGTGCGACCAGGTCAGCGTGATCACGAACGGCGGCGGGAAGGACATCCACCTCTTCCTGCCCTGGTGAGCCGACGGCGCCGCCGGTTCACCGCGACGGCCCGGGCACGGCACGCAGCGGCACCAGCACGCTGATGGTCTTGCCGCCCCCGTCGCGCGTCTCGATGACGATGTCCCGCGCCAGGCGGATGATCAGCGGCCAGCCGTACCCGCTGCCGTGGTGGCCGGCCGGCAGGGCGCCGGAGCCGTAGGCGACGCCCGGCACCACGTCGCTGTTGTCGTGCACGGTGAGCCGTACCCCCTCGGGGACGGCCACGACGTCGAACCCGGCCAGTCCGTCACCGTGCCGGATGGCATTGGTGACGAGTTCCGACACCACGAGGAGGAGGTCGATGACGTCCTCCTCGCGTGCCGTGCGCGCCGCCGACTCCCACTGCTCCCGCACCACCGACCGGGCATGCGCCCGCGCCGCCGCCGCGGTCGTCACCTGCCGGCCGACCGGCGCCTTGTCGGAGGTGCGGTCGCCGCGCCGGGGCGACCGGTCGGCCTGCCTCACGGCTCCGTCACTGCCCCGGGCGTCCGCGGCGGCAGACTCTCGTAGTAGCGGCCCACCGTCGTCAGGTAGGCGGGGTCCATGGTCTCGCTGTCGGTGCGGAACCGGGGCGCCGCCTTCACCTCCGCCCGGCTGCAGGCCACGGTGATCTTGCGGTGCTCGGTGTCTATGCCGGTGACGGCGCCGGCCGGGACGACCGCGCTGCGTCCGAAGACCCAGACGCCCGTGTCGACGACGAGGTGCCGCATGCCCGCGTGCCCGGCCTCCCGGTCCACGTGTCCGATCGTGCCGTCCTCGGCGTCGACGGTGTAGCCGGTGAGGTCCTGCCCCGGCGCGGGGCCGCCCCCCGGCGCGTACGCCCAGATGTTGCGGTTGGTCACGCCGCTCCTTCCTTCCCCGTCGGATGGCGAGGCCTCGGGCGCGGGACCGAAAGGGCGGCGTCCGGAGGCTCCACAGCAGCGGTTACCCGGCTTGCCGCCCCGCATTCGGCGCCGGGCGGCCCTCAGCCCGTCCCGGGGCGGCCCTGACCGCCGATGTCCTGCGCGTCCTGCGCGGGGTCCACCAGGTGGTCGAGGGTGCCGGTCATCTCGAGGACCCGGTCCAGCAGCACGGGGCGGTTCTCCAGCAGCAGGCGGACCCCCTTCTCGTCCGTGCGGCGCCGGATCAGCAGCAGGGCGGCGAGCCCCGAGGAGTCGATGTGGCGCAGGCCCGTGAAGTCCAGGCGCAGCAGGGCCGGCCGGGGCGGCGCCGCCTCCGGCGGGGTGAGCAACGACGTGACGGCGTCCACCAGTTCGGCGTGGGTGTCGTAGTCGAGTTCGCCGTCGACGCGCACGACGGCCGCATCGGGTACGTGCTCGACGGTGAGCTCGAAGGACGGCTGCTGCGAGATGGTCATACGGGTTGTCCTGGTCGCGGGGTGTTCGATGCTCTGAGATGGTCGGCGAGGGCGTCCCGCCCCAACCCTAGACGAGTAAGTCCTATGTCCTGGGCTGACGATCAGGTGTGAACAGAGGGTGTTCAAGATCATGTTGTGACGCAAGATCTGAACACCCTCTTGACCGCACTGTACGTGAAGATCGATGACGAGCTGGGAGGAC
>NZ_JBIRUY010000060.1:0-33581 GCF_044335305.1 Streptomyces sp. NPDC020490
CGACGGCACGCCGTGGCACGGCCGGCGGCATCTCCGCGGCGGCCCGGCAGCGCCCGAGGGGGCGCGGGGAACTGCGCGACCGGCCACGACGGCGCGGCAGACGGCCGACGGCACGCCGTGGCACGGCCGGCCGCATCTCCGCGGCGGCCCGGCAGCGCCCGAAGGGGCGCGGGGAACTGCGCGACCAACCACCACGGCGCGGCAGACGGCCGACGGCACGCCGTGGCACGGCCGGCCGCATCTCCGCGGCGGCCCGGCAGCGCCCGAAGGGGCGCGGGGAACTGCGCGACCAACCACCACGGCGCCGCAGACGACCGACGACACGCCGCGGCACGGCACGCCGCGACACGCCGCGGAACGGCACGGCGCGGCACGCCGCGGCACGGCGCGGCATGACACCGCACCACCAGCGGAGCGCTCACGCCACCTTGCGGGTCTGGTACTCCGCCAGTTCCGCCATCGGCGGCCGTTCCTCCGTGTCCACGGAGTAGGTCCGCGGCTCGAAACCGTGCTCGCCGCGTTCGAACTGGGTGAGCGCGGGCCGGATGAGGTGGCCGCGGGCCAGCCGGAGCTGGGCGGTGCGGTAGATCGCGGCGGCCATCCGGCCGAGCGCCTGCCCGTCCTGGTGCCGGTGCTTGCGCACGCCCACGTCGACCTGGGCGAGGGCGTCCAGGCCCACCAGGTGCAGGGCGTCGACCAGCATGCCCAGCTCCACCCCGTAGCCGACGGGGAAGGGCAGCTGCTCCAGCAGGCTGCGGCGGGCGGCGTACTCGCCGCCGAGCGGCTGCACGAACCCGGCCAGCTGCGGCCAGTGCATGTTCAGCAGCGGGCGCGCCATCAGCTCGGTGACCCGGCCGCCCTGGCCCGCCGCGCCGCCGAGCGGGCGGTCGTACATCGCCTTGACCAGATCGACCCCGGGGTCGGTGAGCAGCGGGCCCACGATCCCGGAGACGAAGTCGGAGGAGAACTCCTTCAGGTCGGCGTCGATGAAGCAGACGATGTCCCCGCTGGTGACCAGCAGGGACCGCCACAGCACCTCCCCCTTGCCGGGGACGGTGGGTATGCGCGGCAGGATCTCGTCGCGGTGGACCACCCGCGCGCCCGCCGCCGCGGCGACCTGGGACGTGCGGTCGGTGGACCCGGAGTCGACGACGACGATCTCGTCGACGAGCGGGACCTGCTGCATGAGGTCGTGACGGATGACCGCGACGATGTCGCCGACCGTCCCCTCCTCGTTGAGCGCGGGCAGCACGACGCTGACCGACTGACCGGTGCGCTGTTTGGCGGCCAGGATCATGTGCAGCGGCCGGTCGGTCACGGACCAGGAGCGGGTTTTCAGCCAGCGCTCGACTTCGTTCAGCACAGTGCGCGGCTCCTCTGCGTTCTCTCGGCGAGCGGACCACTGTGATCCATCTCGCGGTTCGGACGGCTATCTCAACTGTCCTGGCCTTCGGTTACAGTCTTGAACAACGCTGATGACCATCGCATGTCGGGGGTCGCCACGCGTTCACAACCGAATACCGCTCATCCAGAGGGGCAGAGGGACACGGCCCGATGAAGCCCCGGCAACCCTCCAGCCGGTTCTCGTACCGATCACCGTTGATCGCCGCGCGAGGCTCCCGGCTAGGGAAGGTGCCAAATCCGTCTCACGGCGAGATGCGTCGTGAGGAAGATGAGGAGAAAGGGCCTCGCCTCACATGGCTGTGCAGACTGTTGCAAGCACCACGGACTCCACCGTAGACCTCGGCCCCGCCGCGGCTCTGTCCTGTCGCGAATGCGGCCACCGCGTCCCCCTCGGACCGGTCTTCGCCTGCGAGGAGTGTTTCGGCCCGCTGGAGATCGCGTACGACTTCTCGGCCTACGACACCGAGGAGCTCCGCAGGCGCATCGAGGCGGGACCCGCGAACATCTGGCGCTACGCGCCGCTGCTGCCCGTCCCCGCGGACGTGGCCGAAAAGCCCAACCTGAACCCGGGCTGGACCAAGCTCGTCAAGGCCGACAACCTCGCCCGCGAGCTCGGCGTGACCGGCGGGCTGTATGTGAAGGACGACTCCGGCAACCCGACGCACTCCTTCAAGGACCGCGTGGTCGCCCAGGCCCTGGAGGCCGCCCGCGCCTTCGGCTTCACCACCCTCTCCTGCTCCTCCACCGGCAACCTGGCCGGCGCCGTCGGCGCCGCCGCCGCCCGCGCCGGCCTCCGTTCCTGCGTGTTCATCCCGCGCGACCTGGAGCAGGGCAAGGTCGTCATGGCCGCCATCTACGGCGGCGACCTCGTCGGCATCGAGGGCAACTACGACGACGTCAACCGCTTCTGCTCCGAGCTCATCGGCGACCCGGCCGGCGAGGGCTGGGGCTTCGTCAACGTCAACCTGCGGCCGTACTACGCGGAAGGGTCCAAGACCCTGGCGTACGAGGTGTGCGAGCAGCTCGGCTGGCGGCTGCCGGACCAGATCGTCATCCCCATCGCCTCCGGCTCGCAGCTCACCAAGGTCGACAAGGGCCTCCAGGAGCTGATCAAGCTCGGGCTCGTCGAGGACAAGCCGTACAAGATCTTCGGCGCGCAGGCGCTGGGCTGCTCGCCGGTGTCCACCGCCTTCAAGGCCGGCCACGACGTGGTCCGCCCGCAGAAGCCGGACACCATCGCCAAGTCCCTCGCCATCGGCAACCCGGCCGACGGCCCCTACGTCCTCGACATCGCCCGCCGCACCGGCGGCGCCGTGGAGGACGTGACCGACGAGCAGGTCGTCGACGCGATCAAGCTGCTCGCCCGGACCGAGGGCATCTTCGCCGAGACGGCGGGCGGCGTGACGGTCGGCGTGACGAAGAAGCTGATCGACAACGGCGTCCTCGACCCCACGAAGACCACCGTCGTCCTCAACACCGGCGACGGCCTGAAGACGCTGGACGCGGTGGCCGGCACCGGCCTCACCGCGACCATCCGCCCCAACCTGGACTCCTTCCGAGAGGCTGGCCTCGCTTGACCTCATCCTCGGTGTCCCGGGCAGTCCAGCGGTCACCCGCCGGGCTTCCCGCTTCCCGGCCGACCGCCCCCGGGACGAACCCGAGCCGAGGTCTTACGCCGGCTCCACAGGCCGAAACCGCCGGCCCGGCGGCCGAAACGCAAAGAAGTCCTGTAGTCACTGGAGGTCGAATCGCATGAGCGTGACCGTTCGCATCCCCACCATCCTGCGCACCTACACCGGCGGTCAGGCCGAGGTCCCCGCCGAGGGTGCGACCCTCGCCGAGGTCATCGCGGATCTGGAGAAGAACCACACCGGCATCGCCGCCCGCGTCCTGGACGACCAGGGCAAGCTGCGCCGCTTCGTCAACGTCTACGTCAACGACGACGACGTCCGCTTCGAGCAGGGCCTGGAGACCGTCACCCCCGACGGGGCCGGCGTCTCCATCATCCCGGCCGTCGCGGGCGGCTGACCTGGCCGTTCGCTTACCGCCGGTAACGACGGCGACGCAGAGTTCTGACCGATTGCCCTCTCCGTGAGAGAAACGGAGGGGGCAATTCTGCATGGTTGAGCGCGGTACAGTTGGGGAACCCACCCCCGGCTCCGCGCGCCGGACGCGATCACGCCCGCTCCGGATGCGTCGAGAAATAGCCAAAGTGTGCGAGTCTTTTGCGCCATTCGCTCTTTATGTGCGGCCCGACTTGCCCTGAATTCGGGGGAATTCTTACTACATTCCGGACCCCTTCCGTCCGGAATTCTCGTCCGACTGACCTGTTGCAGACGGCAGTTGGGCAGATACATTCGGCCGCGGTCGACGCGTTCCGGCGCACGCCCCCAATCCGTGGGGGGTGAGGTCTGACCCGGATCCGCGAAGTGCGGGTCCGTGCAAGGGCCAGTAATAGGGGAGTTAGGCATGGCTCAGGGCACCGTCAAGTGGTTCAACGCGGAGAAGGGGTACGGCTTCATCGCGGTCGACGGTGGTGCGGATGTTTTCGTCCACTACAGCGCCATCCAGATGGACGGGTACCGCACCCTGGAAGAGGGCCAGCGGGTGGAGTTCGAGATCTCGCAGGGCCAGAAGGGCCCGCAGGCCGACATGGTGCGCGTCACCGCCTGATACGCGCGACCGACCGAACCGCAGCGACGTCTTCCGTCGAAGGGTCCGTACCTCCCGGGGTACGGGCCCTTCGTCCTGCCCGCACACACGTTCGCGGGTGACGAGGTCCCCGCCCGCTCCGCGGGCGCGCCTTGCGCCCGCCCGTCACCCGACCGCCACCCCCCAACGAGCCCGCTCCGCGGGCGCGTCTTGCACTCTCGGGGGTCGAGTGCTAATCATTGGCGTTAGCACTCTGAAGGTGAGAGTGACAACGAGGACCGGGTCGGTGAGGCCCGCAGGCCGGGTGGGGCAAGGAACCACGAGGCAGGCGAGCCGTCCGTCGCGGGCGCGGGCGCGGTCCGAAGGAATCACCCCCAGTCCTGGAGGGACCACTTCACATGGCCAAGATCATCGCGTTCGACGAGGAGGCGCGGCGCGGCCTCGAGCGCGGCATGAACCAGCTCGCGGACGCCGTGAAGGTGACGCTCGGCCCCAAGGGTCGCAACGTCGTCCTCGAGAAGAAGTGGGGCGCCCCCACGATCACCAACGATGGTGTCTCCATCGCCAAGGAGATCGAACTCGAGGACCCGTACGAGAAGATCGGCGCCGAGCTGGTCAAGGAAGTCGCCAAGAAGACGGACGACGTCGCCGGTGACGGTACGACCACGGCGACCGTGCTCGCCCAGGCGCTCGTGCGCGAGGGTCTGCGCAACGTAGCCGCCGGCGCCAACCCGATGGCCCTCAAGCGCGGTATCGAGAAGGCCGTCGAGGCCGTCTCCGCCGCCCTCCTCGAGCAGGCCAAGGACGTGGAGACCAAGGAGCAGATCGCCTCCACGGCCTCCATCTCCGCCGCCGACACGCAGATCGGCGAGCTCATCGCCGAGGCGATGGACAAGGTCGGCAAGGAAGGCGTCATCACCGTCGAGGAGTCGCAGACCTTCGGTCTGGAGCTCGAGCTCACCGAGGGCATGCGCTTCGACAAGGGCTACATCTCGGCGTACTTCGCCACCGACATGGAGCGTATGGAGGCCGTCCTCGACGACCCGTACATCCTGATCGCCAACTCCAAGATCTCCTCGGTCAAGGACCTGCTCCCGCTGCTGGAGAAGGTCATGCAGTCGGGCAAGCCGCTGCTGATCATCGCCGAGGACGTCGAGGGCGAGGCCCTGTCGACCCTGGTCGTCAACAAGATCCGCGGCACCTTCAAGTCCGTCGCCGTCAAGGCCCCGGGCTTCGGCGACCGCCGCAAGGCCATGCTCGGCGACATCGCCATCCTCACGGGCGGCGAGGTCATCTCCGAGGAGGTCGGCCTCAAGCTGGAGAACGCGACCCTGGACCTCCTGGGCCGCGCCCGCAAGGTCGTCATCACCAAGGACGAGACCACCATCGTCGACGGCGCCGGCTCCGCCGACCAGGTCGCGGGCCGCGTGAACCAGATCCGCGCCGAGATCGAGAACAGCGACTCCGACTACGACCGCGAGAAGCTGCAGGAGCGCCTGGCCAAGCTGGCCGGCGGTGTCGCGGTCATCAAGGCCGGTGCCGCCACCGAGGTGGAGCTCAAGGAGCGCAAGCACCGCATCGAGGACGCCGTCCGCAACGCCAAGGCGGCCGTCGAGGAGGGCATCGTCGCCGGTGGTGGCGTGGCCCTGCTGCAGGCCTCCCAGGTCTTCGAGAAGCTGGAGCTCGAGGGTGACGAGGCGACCGGCGCCAACGCCGTGAAGCTGGCCCTGGAGGCCCCGCTGAAGCAGATCGCCGTCAACGGTGGTCTCGAGGGCGGCGTCGTCGTGGAGAAGGTGCGCAACCTGGCCGTCGGCCACGGTCTGAACGCCGCCACGGGCGAGTACGTCGACATGATCGCCGAGGGCATCATCGACCCGGCGAAGGTGACCCGCTCCGCCCTGCAGAACGCCGCCTCCATCGCCGCGCTGTTCCTCACCACCGAGGCCGTCATCGCCGACAAGCCGGAGAAGGCCGCCGCGCCCGCCGGCGGCGGCATGCCGGGCGGTGACATGGACTTCTGATCCGCGCCCGGATCGAGCTGTCCTTTCCGAGGGCGGCACCCCCTGCTCGCAGGGGGTGCCGCCCTCGGGCGTTGTCCGGGCCCTCGTCTCCGGCCCGTGCCGTCCGCCTACTTCTTGCGGCTCTTGCCGCCCCGGCGGTTCCTCGCGCCCTTGCCCGACCGGGCCGCGGACGCGGCCTTCGGCCGGCGGGCGGCGGCGGCCGGCTGAGCGACGGCCACGGCATGGCGGACCGAGAACTCGCGGTTGATCTCGACCTGGCGGCGGACGGCGGCGGGCAGGTCCGGCATCGCCAGGAGCATGTCGCACGCCCGCAACGCCTGGGCGTGGTCACCCACCCAGTACGCGGCGATCGAGTACTCGAACAGCAGGCCCCAGCGGTAGACCCAGGGCTTGATGAAGAGCAGGTCCTCCGGCTCCGGCCGACCGACGACCGCGGCGAGGACCGCGTGGGCGGTGCGGTGACGGCCCTTCTGGCGCAGCCGGGAGGCGAGCTCGTAGCAGGCCTCCAGGCGCTGCGGCCGGACCTCCCAGGCCCGGGAGAAGGCCTCGATCGCACCCGCCCAGTCGTCGGTCCGCTCGGCCCGCAGGATGCCGCTCTCCAGCAGCGAGCAGTAGACCTCCTCCGCCCAGCCGCCCATGGCCGCGCGGCGCTCGTACAACTCGACGGCCTCCTCGGCCCGGCCCAGGTCGCGTACGGTGTTGGCCAGGTAGAAGACGGTCCGGGGATTGTCCGGGTCCCGTTCCAGCTCGCGGCGCAGCAGGCGCGCGTCCCGCTCGAACTTCTCGGCGCGGCAGCCGCCGTCCGCGTGGTCCTCGATCACCAGGGCTTCGAGGTTCTCCTGCACGTCGGGCCCGTCGGTGCACGGGTACTCGTGCGTGACGCCCTCGTACCGCCAGACGCGGTCCGCGCGCATCAGATGCTTGAAGCGGTGCTGGGTGCCCGGGCTGTCGTAGCGCAGCATGTAGGAGGTCGCCGTCAGGTGCGGCAACGGCGCGTCCTGGCGCAGTACGTGGTCGGCGTCCAGGGTGAGCACGTAGTCCGCCTTGCCGAGGGCGTACCCGATGTTGAGGGTGCGGTTGTGGCCGAAGTCGACCCAGGGGTCCTGGTGGAGTTCGCCGGGGATGCCGTCGAGTGCTTTGCGGACCAGTTCCTGGGTGCCGTCCGTCGAACCGGTGTCGGAGATCATCCAGGTGTCGACGAGGTGACGTACCGAGCTGAGGCATCGCTCGATCACCCGTGACTCGTTCTTGACGATCATGCAGAGGCAGATGGTCTGTTTCTTCATGGGTTCACGGGTCCTGGCCGGTGGCCGGTGGGCGGGTGGGGTCGGCCGACCACCGTGACATGCGTCCGGCGTTTCCGGCGCGTGCCACGCGCGGACACGGCCGGGAGGCGCTCGTCCGGAGGCGCCATTTTGATCCGATTGCCTGATATTCGTACCCCTTGGCCGGTGGGCGGAGGCCGTCACCCGGCCTCCGCATGAGGCTGAACCCGGAAGGTCCGATTCACCTTTGACAAGGAGGACGACGAATGGATCCGGATATCCGGAGGACTCCGCGCCTGGGACCGCTGGCGCGCGAGCGATTCAAGCAGGCGGGCATGCTCGCCTCGCTGACCCTGGTCATGGCCGCTGGACTGGTCGACCCCGCCGTGGCGGCGGTGCAGAGCATGCAGGTGCACGTGGCCGTGGCGAAGGGCGACCACTGCGGAGTCCCGGGCAGGCGCGCCGCGGACGACAGGGGCGACATTCACGGGAACGGCGGCGGCAAGGACCAGTGCAAGGGCGCGACGGGTGCGACCGGACCCACGGGCCCGCCCGGTGCGACCGGCGCGACCGGCGCCACGGGTCCGGAGGGGCCGCAGGGCGTGACGGGTGCGACCGGGCCTGAGGGTCCGCAGGGTGTGACCGGTGCGACCGGGCCCGAGGGTCCGCAGGGTGTGACGGGTGCGACCGGGCCCGAGGGTCCGCAGGGTGTGACGGGTGCGACCGGGCCCGAGGGTCCGCAGGGTGTGACCGGCGCGACCGGGCCCGAGGGTCCGCAGGGTGTGACCGGCGCGACCGGCGCGACGGGTGCGCCAGGTGAGACCGGCGCCACTGGCGCCACTGGTGCGACGGGTGCGACGGGTGCGACGGGTGCGACGGGTGCGACCGGTTCCACCGGCGCCACCGGTCCCTGCGCGGACATCGACAGCATCGCTCCGTCGAGCTCGGGACAGTTCAGCGCGGTCATCTCCGGAGGCCAGACCTTCGTGGGCAGCCAGGCCCTCACGCCGTCGGTGGGCGACTACCAATGGGTCAACCTGAGTGACGCTGACAACCCGGGCTACCCCGCCAGTGCCTGTGCCGTCGGGGTCACCGCGCAGGGCAACGACCTGCGGGTCCAGCTCCTGACCACGGGCGGGCTCGTCTACCAGACCCATTGCAACGTGGCGGGTACGAGCCTCACCTGCACGGAGGCATGGACGCAGCAGACGACACCGTCCACGACCCTGTCGAACCGCAAGAGGAAGTAGCGCGGCCCGGCGGCGGGCGGCATCCCCTGCTGCCGAGGCACAGGGGGAGCCGCCCCTCGGTGTGCGCCACAAGCGGATACACGCCGAGGCGGGCCCGCGGGCCCGGTGACGGCCCGGCGGACGGCGTCTACGGATTGCCCATCGGCTCGATGTCGACCCTGACCGGCGTGCCCCACACGCGGAGCACCTCGTAGTCGGTGAACTCGTGCACGAGCCGGTACGCCATGGCGGGGCGGGGGCCGCGCCGCTGGGCGGCGAGGTACAGCTCGGCCTCGCGCCGGTCCCGCCGGGGCGTCCCGCACAACTGCCACTCCTGCCCGTTCCACAGCTCCGGCAGCCACCGCTGCTGGGGCTGCGGGCGGTCGGCGCGCACGCCGTAGCGGGACGGGACGGGCTCGGTGGGGGCCTGCGGCACGGGCCCGCCGTTGTACTCGGCGCGGCGGGCGGCCCGGCGCCGGGTCTCGCACAGCAGGCACAGGTCGGGGGCGCTCTCGTCGACCGGACCGGTGGGGTGCTCGGGGCAGCGGGTGCTGGGCGCGGCGCCGCTGACACTGTCCTCCAGCAGGTCGAGGGCCCGGCGCAGATCGGCCTTGACCTCGTGCAGCTTGGCGTCGGGGGTGTCGGCCCCCAGCGCTTCGCCGTGCTCCCCGAGCAGACGGAGCGCGCGACCGAGGGCGGTGAGCTGGGCGTGGTTCATGGGATCAGTCTGCGCCACCGCCCCGGCCGGCCGAATGACGGCTGCTCAGGCGTTGTACTCGGCGTACCAGCGCAGCGCGGGCCAGGTCTCGCTGCCGACGATGCCGTCGATGGCGATGGCGTAGCCGAACGCGTTGTTCATCAGGGTCTGGAACTTCTTGGCGGCGGCCTTCGAGTTGGTCCCGAAGACTCCGTCGATGGTGCCCGGGTCGAATCCCGCCCTCTTGAGCAGGCACTGGGCCTCGATGCCCGCACTCGACACTCCGGTGGAGCTGGGAATCACGGTGTTGCCGCTGTAGTAGCCGGCATACGCCTTGCCTCCCGAGACGGTGTAGTGACAGGTGTACGCCTGAGCGGTGGTGGTGCCGGCGAAGGCCGCGGGGGCGGCGATGGTGCCGGCGATCAGCGTCGCGGCGGTCAGGGCCATGGCTGTGTTCCTGCGCAAAGTCTTCTCGTTTCTCTCGTGGTGTGGTCCGGTGATGATCACCGTCGGTCGACTGCCTCCGGCGGCGTGTGTTTCACCTGTTGCGCGTCACATTCCGATTCCGCAGCAGCGCAGGAAGGGCCATGTCTGGCTGCCGACGATCCCGTCCGTGGCAAGCAGGTCACGGTTGGTCTCGTCGTTTATGTAGGCCTGGAAAGCCTTCGCGGCGGCCTTGGAGTTGGTCCCGAAGACTCCGTCGATGGTGCCGGGGTCGAATCCCGCCTTCTTGAGCAGGCACTGGGCCTCGATACCCGAACTCGACACCCCGGTGGAGCTGGGAATGACGGTGTTGCCGCTGTAATAGCCGGCATGCCAATAGCCGTTCGATTCGGAGTAATGACAGGTGTATGCCTGAGCGGTGGTGGTGCCGGCGAAGGCCGCGGGGACGGAAAGAGTGCCGGTGATCAGCGCCGCGGCGGTCAGGGCCATTGCTGTCTTCCTGCGCAAAGTCGTCTCGTCTCCCTCGTGTGGTGATCCCGTGACGGCTGCGGGGATCACTGCGGGGATCAGCCTGTGGCAAGCACGCGCGCAGTCGCGACCGTTCGCGCCACGATTCGAGCACGTTCGAACGGATGGCCTCGGAACGAGCAAGGCCAGGACAGCCGGCGGGACAGTCGGCGGGAGAGCCGGCGGGACAGCTGGCGGGAGGGCCGGCGGGAGGGCCGGAAGGAGACGTGCCCTGCCACTCGCAGGGCCGTCTGTTCGAACGTGCTCGAATCGTCGCCCGAACCGTCGCGTCGCCGTGCGCGGCTGCCGCACGCTGATCTCCGCAGTCGCCAATGGATCACCGGACCACCACCGGATCACCGGACGAGGGAGACGACATGGCTTCACGGAGAAACATCGCGATGGCCCTGACCGCCGCGACGCTGATCGCCGGCACCATCGCCGCCCCCGCGGCCTTCGCCGGTACCACCACCGCCCAGGCGTACACCTGCCACTACTACGAGTCGGGGACGGGGGTCTACGGGTACGCCGGCTATTACACCGGCAACACCGTCATCCCCAGCTCCACCGGGGTGTCGAGTTCGGGCATCGAGGCCCAGTGCCTGCTCAAGAAGGTCGGGTTCGACCCCGGCACCATCGACGGTGTCTTCGGGACCAAGTCCAAGACCGCCGCCAAGGCCTTCCAGTCCTACGTGAACGACAGGTCCGGATACCCCGTGATGACGGTCGACGGAATCGTCGGCAGTGAGACCTGGCCCAACCTGCGGTACTACGCGGCGATGTACATCTACTGATCCACCTGACTGCCGCGGGCGGCGCGGTGGGATCACCGGCAAGCCCGGACCGTACCCGTGGCGCCGGCGCCTGGCCCGTCGTAGGCCAGGCGCCGGACCCGCACCGGCCGGTCAGCGCGACGGGCTGTCGCCCAACGCGCCCGCGATGTGCTGAGCGAGCTTCCGGGGAGACGGTCCCTGCAGGATCTTGGCCACGGGGACGCTGACAGCCAGATCCGAGGCGATCCGCGCCCGCAGCTCCACCGACATCAGCGAGTCCACCCCCAGACGCTTGATCGAGACGGCATCGTCCACCCTGTCCATGGTGAGCCCGAGGACGGAAGCGAGCTGTTCCTGGCAGTAGGCGGTGAGGAGCTTCTCCCGGACACCGGAGTCCGCCCGGAGGACCGCCTCCCGGTCCAGCCGCCCCGACTCCACGTTCTGCTCTGCCGCGTCCTGTGCCTCCGCGGGTGAGCTGCCCGCTCCTGCGAACTGACGGAACGCGGAAGACTTGGCGCGGGACGGGAAGAACTTGGTCCACTGTTCGAGGTCCAGGGACATGACCGCCGCCTGAGGGGTCCACTCCCGGATGAGCCGGCCGAGCGCGTTGAGCGCCACGTCCGGGCTCATGGCCGCGAGGCCGCGGGAGGCGAAGCGCTCGCTCGACGCGGTGTCCCGCGCCGCGGTTCCGATCTGGTCCCAGCGGCCCCAGTTGACGGTCAGCGCCGGCCGGCCGCGCAGCCGCCGGTTCCAGGCGATCGCGTCCATGAAGGCGCTGGCCGCGGAGTAGTTGGCCTGCCCGGGGGAACCCATGAGCGAGGCCGCGGACGAGAAGAGGACGAAGAACTCGATCGGGTCGTCGGCGGTGAGTTCGTCGAGGTTGCGGGTGCCGTCGATCCTCGGCGCCGCGGTGGCGGTCAGGCTCTCGCCGTCGAGCTGGGTGATGGTGCGGTCGTCGAGCACCACGGCCGAGTTGATGACGCCGGCGAGCGGCGGCGGGTTCTGGCGCACCCAGTCGAGTACCTCGCTCAGCCGCGCGCGGTCGGAGATGTCGGCCCGCAGGGCGTGAACGCTCGCTCCCTTCGCGCGCAGCGCCTCCAGCTCCGGCAGCGCGGCGTCGTCCGCGCCGCGGCGCCCGAGGAGCACGAGGTGCCGTGCCCCCTGCTCGGCCATCCACCGCGCGGCTCGCAGACCCACTCCGCCCAGGCCCCCGGCGACGAGATACGTCGAGTCGTCCCGGAAGAGGGGGCCCGGCTCGGACGGCGTGAGCGGGTGCGCCACGACCCGGTGTGCGAACCGGGAGGTGCCGCGCAGGGCGACTTCGTCCTCCTCGACGTCCGCGCTGATCTCGTTCCACAGGCCTCGCAGGTCGGCGCCGCCCGGATCGGCCGGGAGATCGACGAGGGAACACCTGAGGTCCGGGAGTTCGTACATGGCCGTTCGCCCGAGCCCCCAGACGGCGGCCTGCTGGGGAGACGTCCATCGGTCACCCGGAACGACCGCATGAGCCCCGCGGGTGACGAGCCAGACCCTCGGAGAGACGGTCAGCTGGGCTTCCGCCACCGCCTGGAGGACGGTCAGCGCCGTGGCGGTCTGGCCGAGGTCACCCTGAGCGTCCGTCGGCGGAGCCAGATGCACGACACCGGCCCAGGACCCCTCCTTCAGAGCGATGAGCAACTGCTCGCGCAGGGACTGCCCGTCTGCCGCGAGAAGTTCGCATCCGCCGCTGCGTTCGCGCATCAGCCGGCACAGACCGTCGGCCTCCGGCGTCCCGGCACCGATGACGATCCAGCGCTGTGCCTTCGCACCACGGGGCTTGGGCAGCGGGGCCAGGCGCTCCCATCGGGAGACGTGGGCGAGGTCGCTCGCGCGACGCTCGGCGACCTCGGGAAGCTCGCGTTCCAGGCGCTGCACGCGCAGACCCTCGACCTCCAGCAGGGTGGCATCCTCCGCACCGGCGAGCGTCAGGTCGGCGACGAGGAAGTCCACGTCGTCGTCGGCGGAGCGGCGCTCGGCATGAGCCCGCAGAGTGCCGCCGAGCGGGACCGGGGTGCGGTGAACGACGCGGTCGATGGATGTCGGCAGGTAGCTGTGATCACCCGTCCGGGACGGCAGCATCGGCATCATGGTCTGGATGAAGCTGTCCGCGAGAGCGGGATGCACCCGGTAGTGGGGGGTGCGGTACTCGCCCGACACGGTGGTGTCCAGTCGCGCCGCGACGTGCGACGGGGCCTGCCGCACGTCGCAGATCGCCCTGAACGGCCCGTCATGCTCCACACCCCGGCGGCGCATTGCCCCGTAGTGCTCGTCGACCGGCAGCGGAACGGCGTCCTCGGGCACCTCCGGACAAGGCGCCGGCGACGGAAGCGGACCAGCGGCAGCGGCAGTCCGCGCGGTTGCCAGACACACCCACTTCCTCACGGCCGTACCCTCTTCGGTGGCCACGTGGCAGGTGAGTTCCAGGTCGTCGTCGTCGCGTCGGCGTGCGAGCACCTGCACGAGGGCGGAGTCGTCCTCGTCGAAGAAGAAGGTGTCCAGGAACCGGATGTCCCGGATCTCGACGGGATACCCGTTCTTCGTGGCGCCGGTGGCCTCGGCAGCGGCGGCCAGGAAGAGTTCGACGTATCCGGTGGCCGGAAACACCGTCGTACCGTGCACGCGGTGCTCGGCCATGTAGGGAAGCGTGGCCAGGCCGAGGCGGAACGTCCAGGCCAGCGTCCCCGGCTCGACCGCCAGCGGCGTGGGACGCCCCATGATCGGGTGAGGTGTGCCGTCCGTCAGAGGGCTTCCGCCCGCGGGCTGTGCCGCCGGGACGGACCGTTCGGCCGCGGGGTTCCAGTGCCGTTCGTGCTCCCACGGGTAGCCGGGCAGCGCGACGTGCTCGCCTCGCGGGAGGTACTGAGCGGACCAGTCGACGTTCTGGCCTGCCGTGTGCCAGGCCGCCAGCGTGCGGGACAGGGTGGGCCGGCCCGGCTCGTCACGCCGGAGCGAGCCGACGACCAGCGGCGAATGCCCCAGTGCTTCGACGGTCTTCTGCGTGGCCTGCACGAGAAGAGGATGGGCGCTGATCTCCAGGAAGCCGGTGTGCCCGTCCTCGGCCGCGCGCTCCACCGCCTGACGGAACAGCACCGGCTGCCGAAGGTTTCTGATCCAGTAGTCGCAGGTCAGCTCCGCACCGGACAGAACCGTTCCGGTGACGGTGGAGTACATCGCGACGACCGCCGGCCTCGGCGCGACGGGGGAGAGCACGTCCCCGAGTTCTGCCTGGAGGACGTCCATGTGGGAACTGTGGGACGCGTAGTCGACCCGCACCTTCTGGGCGAACACGTCCTGAGCCTGAAGCGCGGAGACCAGTTCCTCCACGGCGGCGGTGTCGCCGGCGAGGACGACCGACTCGGGGCCGTTCTCGGCGGCGACGACCACCCGGCCGTCGTAGGGAAGCAATGCCTTCTCGGCGTCCTCCAGGGACATCGCCGCCGCGGCCATGGTGCCGTGCCCGGTCACCGACTTCAGCAGGCGGCTGCGACCGCACACCAGGAGAGCGGCGTCCTCCAGCGTCAGCGCGCCCGCCACATGGGCCGCGGCGATCTCGCCCTGGGAGTGCCCGATGACCGCGTCCGGAGTGACACCCCAGGAACGCCACAGGGCGGCGAGCGAGACCTGGAGAGCGAAGGAGACCGGCTGTACGACGTCCACGTCGACGAGCGCTTCGCCACTGGTGAGGCGGTCGACCACCGACCAGCCCAGGTGGGGACGCATCGCGTCCGCGCAGGCCAGCATCGACTCGCGGAAGGCGGGTTCCCGGTCCGGGCCGGTCAGCCGTCCGCCGATGCCAGCGCGGCGCGCAGGTGGCCGCCGGACTCCTCCAGGAGGCGGGCGGCCGTGGGGCCGTCGACGCCGGCCAGGAGAGCGAGGATCGCGTTCTTCACCTCGCCGCCGGTCGCCGTCAGCGCCCGCTCGATCTCCGCGTCGCCCGCCCCGGTGGCGAGGGCGACGATCCGCCGGGAACGGGCGCGCAGCTTCTCGTTCGAGGCGCGCACGTCGACCATCAGGTTCCCGTACGTCTTGCCCAGCCGGATCATCGTGATCGTCGAGAGCATGTTCAGGACGAGCTTCTGCGCGGTGCCCGCCTTCAGGCGGGTGGAGCCGGTGAGCAGTTCGGGGCCGACGACGATCTCGATGCCGTGCTCGGCGGCGGCCGCGAGCGGGCTGCCGGGGTTGCAGGCCAGGCCGACGGTCAGCGCGCCCAGCCGGCGGGCGTGCCGCACGGCGGCGACGGCGTACGGGGTGCGGCCGGAGGCGGAGACGCCGACGACGGTGTCGGCGGGGGTCAGCGCGAGGCCGTCCAGGTCGCCCCGGGCGAGCCGCGCGGAGTCCTCCGCGCCCTCGACGGAGGTGACCATGGCCTGCGGGCCGCCCGCGATCAGGCCGACGACCTGTCCCGGGGCGGTGTCGAAGGTCGGCGGGCACTCGGAGGCGTCCAGCACACCGAGCCGCCCGGCGGTCCCCGCACCGGCGTACACCAGGCGGCCGCCGCGCGCCATGCGCTCGGCGACGGCGTCGATGGCGGCGGCGATCTGCGGCAGCCGCTCGGCCACGGCGGCCGGGACGGTGGCGTCCTCGGCGTTCATGAGCCGCGCGATGTCGAGGGTGGGGAGCCGGTCGATCTCGGCGAGGTCGGGGCGGAACGCCTCGGTGGTCAGGTTCTCCAGCTCGGCGCGGAGGGCACGGGGGTCGGACGTGGAGGTCATGGCGGGCGGCTCTTTCGTGGGGGGTACGGCGTGCTCGGCTGCTCGGCGTGCTCGGCTGCTCGGTGAGGAGGACGCGCGGCGGCTACCGCCGGTGCCGGTGGGCCAGCGCCTCGTACGACGCCGACAGCGCCGGCGCCGCCGCCTCGTACGTCCGCTGCGCCACCCCCACGAACAGGCAGTCCACCACCAGGAGCTGACTGGTCCGGGACGACATGGCCGCCGGGCGTAGTTCGCTCTCCCGGGCGGTGGACGTGGTCAGCACGTGGTCGGCGTACTGGGCGACGGGACCGTCGGGGCGCCCGGTGATCGCCACGGTCGTCGCCCCGCGCTCGAAGGCGACCCGCAGCGGCTCGATGACGTCCCCGGTCGACCCGGAGTGCGTGATGGCGATGGCGACGTCGCCGCCGCGCAGCTGCACGGCGTTGGTGACGGCGAGGTGCGGGTCGCTGTGCGCGTGGGCC
Organism: Streptomyces sp. NPDC020490; assembly: GCF_044335305.1. NCBI lineage: Bacteria > Bacillati > Actinomycetota > Actinomycetes > Kitasatosporales > Streptomycetaceae > Streptomyces > Streptomyces sp. NPDC020490. The sequence goes on from NZ_JBIRUY010000060.1 coordinate 16,205, forward strand.
ATCAGCCCTATCCGCAGCAGCTTCTGCACCAGGTCCTGGGCTACCAGCCCGGACGCGCCGACGCCGTACACGTCGATGCGGCGCGCGGCCGCCGCCGCGCTGACCGCGGCCCCCAGCTGCACGGTGTCGAGGCCGGCCGCGGTGTCGGCGAGGGTCTGCTGCTCGTCGTAGGCGAGCTTGGCCACGACGTCGGCGATCGGGTCGTCGACCGCGATGTCGGTGGTGATGGCGGGGGCGCGGCCGGACTGCTGCTGGGCGGCCAGCCCGGCGAGCGCGAGGCGCAGGTCCCGGTAGCCGGGGTAGCCGAGCAGCCGGGCCGTGCGCACGACCGTCGCCTCGCTGGTGCCGGTCAGCTCCGCGAGTCCGGTGACCGTGAGGGCCGCGCAGCCGGCCGGGTCGCTCGCCACGGCCTCGGCGACGCGCTGCATGGAGCGGGTCATGGACGGCGCGAGCGTGCGCACCTTGGCCGCGAGGGCGGCGGGGGCGGGTGGCGCGGGGTACGCGGCGGGCGCCGGTTGCGCCGGGCGCGCGGGGTGCGCCGGGGGTGCCGTCGCTCCGCCCGGAGCGGCTGTCGCGAAAATTTCCTTCGCGTCCTGGGTCACACCCTGAAAGATATTTTCGGCTCGGTGTCGTGGTCAAGGGTGCGCACAATGGGAGACATGGACCCCACCATCAGCCCTCTGGAACAGGCGTTGCACGCGGCACGCGCCCTGGTGCTCGCCGACCTGGTCGCGGACGGGGTCGCCGAGGCCGACGTGGTGTCCCTCGTCGAGGACTCCGTCGTCCAGCGGCGCTGGTGGGTCGAGCAGTGGCCGGACGGCGCGGAGTTCGTCGCCGGGCTGGTCGCCCAGGACGTGCAGGACGCCCTGCTGGAACGCCACGGCCGCTGGCCGCTGTGCCCGGTCTGCGGCGCCGGCGACCCGCACGCCCTCGACATCGAGCCGGAACTCGGCGCCGACCCGCACTGGGTGTGCCACAAGGCGGGCGTACGCGTGGCGGCCGTGGGCTCCCTCGGACCGGTCACGGGCGGGACGCCGCCCAGGTGACCGTCTACATCGATCCGCCCGCCTGGCCCGGACACGGACGCATGTGGTCCCACCTGATCAGCGACGTCTCCTACGAGGAACTGCGCGCCTTCGCCGACGGCCTGGCCCTGCCCCGCCGCGCCTTCGAACGCGACCACTACGACGTCCCGTCGCACCGCTACGCGGACGCGGTGGCCGCCGGCGCGGTCCAGGTCAGCAGCCGCGAGGTGGTACGCCTCCTCACGGCGGCGGGCCTGCGGCGACGGAAGCGGCGGGCGGCTCAGCTACCCGGCGCGGAGGCGAGCTCGTAGGCGAGCCGGCCCGTGTCCTCGCCGTCCTCGCTCACCCTGCGGAAACCCGCGCGGGTGACGACCGCCTGGGAGGGCAGGTTGTCCGGCTCGACGACCGCGAGCAGCGCGCGCACGTCGTCGCGGGCCAGCGCCCAGGAGGCGAGGGCGCGCAGGGCCTCGGTGGCGTAGCCGTTGCCGCGGGCGGCCTCGACCAGGTCGTAGCCGATCTCCGCGCGGCCCTCCTCGTCCGGGACGCCGTGGAAGCCCATGCCGCCGATCGCGTGGCCGTCCTCCCGGCGCACCAGGACGAACATGCCGAACTCCGGCCGGTGGACGCCCGTCTCGTACGCCTTGAGCATCATCCCGGCCGCGTCCCGGGTGCCCTCGTACAGGCCGCCCGCGAGCCACCGGAAGCCGCCGTCGCCGCCCGCGGCCAGGTCGGCGGCGGCCGCCGGGGTGACGCCCTGGAGGACGAGCCGGCCGGCGGGCAGGACCAGGTCGTTCTGCCAGCGCCACTCGGTGACCGGGGCGCGGCCGGGCAGTTCGCCGCGGCCGGTGGCCCACAGCAGGGTGCGCCAGGCGTCGGGGCCGGGACGCACCTGCGGGAAGATCCGGGTGAGGACGAACTCCGGCAGCCCGGAGGCGGGTTCGTACGACAGGCCCAGGCCCAGCGCGATGTCGTGCGTGTGCAGCAGCACCTCGGCGACGCCCATCGCCGCGAAGCCCTCGCGGTTCGCGCTGCGGAACGGGTACGGATGGAAGGCGCGCACCTCGCGCGGAGTGGTGCGGATCGCGGCGGTGAACAGGGCGCCGGCCGTCTCGATCACGTCCAGGGCGCCCGCGTTGTCGGTGCCCTCGTCGAGCACGATCTCGAAGGGGACGTACGCCTCCTGCGCGCGCCCCGCCAACTGCCCCGCGTAGGCCAGGAGATCACCCGCGATGTGCTCCGCGGTGCGGCGGCAGCTCCATTCCAGCGTGCCCGCCCGCACCCCGTCCCAGTCGCGGTCCGCGGCCGCCCGCAGCAGCGCCACCGCGCCGGCCACGGCCTGCTCCACCCGTTCTGCGCCCATGTCTCCCATGGGGGCACGCTATTGCGGACGCGTCCGGCGCGCACGCGTATTGCCCACCGGCCCTCCCGCCGGTGCAACGGAGCGATAACACCGGCAACCGGCAAGCGAGTTGCCGGTATCTAGTCCGCCATGAAGATTTCCTTCCTCATTCACAACGCCTACGGGATCGGAGGCACGAACACCACGACGTTCAACCTGGCCCGGGCGCTGTCCGAACGGCACGAGGTGGAGATCGTCTCGGTGCTGCGGCACCGGGAGCAGCCGCAGCTCGTCCTGGACCCGAAGGTGTCCCTGCGGGCGCTGGTGGATCTGCGGCACGAGAAGGAACATCCGCTGCATCTCAGACCGGCGCGGGTGTTCCCCGCCGCCGAGCACCGCCACCGGCAGTACAGCGAGCTGACCGACGAGCGGATCGGCCGGTACCTCGAGTCCGTCGACGCCGACGCCGTCATCGGCACCCGGCCGGGGCTCAACGTCCATCTCGCGCTGCAGGCCCCGCGACGGGTCGTCCGGGTCGGGCAGGAGCACCTCGCCCTCGACCGCCACTCGCCCCGGCTGCGCACCGCGCTGCGCCGGGCCTACCGCGGGCTCGACGTGCTCACCACGGTCACGGAGGCGGACGCGGCCGCCTACCGGCGCAAGATGTGGCTGCCCGGGGTCCGGGTGCAGGCCCTGCCCAACAGCGTCCCCGATCCGGCGCTGCCGGCCTCCGACGGCACCGCCAAGGTGGTGGTCGCGGCCGGCCGCCTGGTCGCGGGCAAGCGTTACGACCTGCTCATCGAGGCGTTCGCCCTGGTCGCCGCCGAACGCCCCGACTGGCGGCTGCGCATCTACGGTACCGGCGAGGAACGCGGCCGGCTGCGGCGGCTCATCGAGCGCCTCGGCCTGTACGACAACGTCTTCCTGATGGGCGCCGCGGCCCCCCTGGAGGCGGAGTGGGTCAAGGGCTCGATCGGTGCGGCCGCGTCCGACTTCCAGGCGTTCGGCATGACCATCGTCGAGGCGATGCGGTGCGGACTGCCGATGGTGAGCACCGACTGCCCGCACGGTCCCGGCGAGATCATCTCGGACGGCGCCGACGGCCGGCTGGTTCCGGTCGGGGACCGCGACGCGCTGGGCGCCGCGCTGCTGGGACTCGTCCGCGACGACGCGTTACGCCGCCGCATGGGGCGTACGGCCATGGAGAACGCGCGGCGGTTCGCGCCGGCCGCCGTCGTGCGGCAGGCCGAGGACCTGATCGAGGAGGCGCTGTCGGCCAGGGAAAGCGGGCGGAGGCCGGCCGCACGGGACCGGGCCGGCATACGCCGCGCCCTGACCGGCCGCGGCTACGCCGCCCAGGACGCCGCCCGCGTACTGGGCAGCAGCGCGCTGGGCACGGTACGGAGGGGACGGCGATGACGGAGGGAACGGCGATGACGGAGCACCCGGAGGACGCCGGAACGGCGCCCGGTCCGCAGCCGCGCGCGGACTGCACGGTCGACGCGGACGGCCGTATCACCTTCCGGCTCCAGCCGGACACGGCCGCCGGCTCCCCGGCGCCGTACCTGCTGCTGCGGCTGCGCCCGAAGAAAGGGCAGCCCGAGAAGGGGCAGCCCGAGGTGACCCTGCGGCTCCTCGATCCGGAACCGGCGGACGGCGACGTCCGCAGGCGCGCCGTCCTCGAGCCGCGACCCGCCCTCGCCGAGGGACGGTGGGACGTGTATCTCGTCCCCGGTCCGGGGGGCGTCGCCGCAGCGGGTGCGCCCCGGCCTGCGTGACCTGCGGGCCCTGGTCGGCGGCCCGCTCCGCGAGGTGCCGGCGCCGGTGGCCGTGCGGATTCCGTACGCCACCAAGGACGGCTTTCTCGCCGTACGGACCTGGCTGCGCGCCGCCCATGCGGAGGTGGAGCGCATCGAGGTCACGGACAGCTCGATGACGGTCCGGGCCCGGCTGCACGGCACCGGCCCGCTGCCGGGGACCGCCACCGTACGACTGCGCCGGCGGGGCGGGGACGGCGTCCTGCGGACCGTGGAACCCCGGGCCGGGAGCGACGACCGGGGCTTCTCCTTCACCGTGGACTACGGCGAGTTGGCCGCCGGCAACGGCACCGGCAGCCATGTCTGGGACCTCGCGGTCCAGCTCTCGTCCCGCCCGGAGGTATCGGAGGTCTCGGAGGTCCCCGCCGTCCGGATCGGCCGCCTGCTGGACGACCTGGCCGACCGCAAGGAGATCTTCGTCTATCCCGCGGCAACGGTCGGGGACGTCGTGGTACGTCCCTACTACACGGTCGACAACGACCTGTCCGTCGAGGTGGCACCCGCCGGGTGAGCCGGGGAGCCAGAGCGCCCGGGAGTCAGAGCGACAGCATCTCCAGCTCGGCGGTGAGGTTGTAGCGCGCCGTCGCCTCCCACTCCCGCTCCCCGTGCGGGGTGTGGAACAGGCGTGGCAGGGAGAGGAGTTGGCGCAGGATGTCGGAACGGCCCGCGCGGAAGGCGTCGTTCGGCACGAAGTGGTACTCCTCGCGGACGGCGGCGGTGTACGCGGCGTACGCGGAGGGCGGGGCGGCGAGGACCGCCAGGTCGGCGTCGCACAGCACCGCGCCGTTCGCGTCGCCGGGCGCCGGGGCGTGCGTGACGGTGAGCCGCACCAGCCGGGCCACCTCGGCGGTCCGGTCCGCCGCCACCCCGGCCTCGGGCAGGGCGCGTTCGGCGAGCCGGGCGGAACGCTCCTCGTTCTCGGAGCGGTCGGGCAGGTAGACGGCGTCGTGGAACCAGGCGGCCAGGCGGACGACGTCCGCGTCGGCGGCGTACTCCTCCAGCGTGTCGACGTGGTCGAGGACCGCGGTGAGGTGGGCCAGCGTGTGGTAGTGGCGCTGCGGTTCCTGCCAGCGGGCGAGGAGGTTGGCGGCGTACGGCGACGGGTCGGGACCGCCGGCCCCGCACCGGACCCCCTCCAGGGCACGGACGAAACGGGCACGCAGGACGTCGAGATCGGCCATGCGGCCATTCTGCCCCGGCGCGCACCCTCGCCCGCTCCCGCCGCCGCGGGGGCCGGTGCACTCGATGGGGGGAGTCCCGGCCGTTCACGGGAGTGGCGGTGGTGCTCCACGCGTACCGCGCCCAGCAGGGGTCCGCTTTGCCTGCGGGACGGGGTTTCCGGTCCGGGACATGTCACGGTGCCGGGGTTAGCGTGACCTCCATGACGACTCCTGCGGATGTTTCCGACGTACGAGACCCCGAGCTGCCCGGGCGGCTGCTGGCCGCCGAGCGTGACGCGCTGATCCCGCTGCTGCGGGCCCGGCCGGACGCGGACTTCGCGCGTCCGGCCGTCGCGTGTCCGGGCTGGAGCGTGCGGGACGTGCTGGCGCACTGTTCCTCCGCGCTGATGCGGGTGGTGGAGAGCCGGTACGAGAAGGACGTGTTCTCGCCCGCCGCCAACGACCGCGACATCGCCGAGCGGGCCGGCTGGACGCACCAGCAGGTGGTCGACGAGCTGGAGCGCGGGATGACCGAGGCCGGGCCGGTGATCGCCGCGTCCGGCGGGCTGCTCGACAAGATCGCGCTGGGGGTGGGGGTCCCCCCACGCCTTTGAGGCAGTGGGGGAGGGTGCACGGCGGGGACGTGCGCGAGGCGCTGGGGGAGCCGGGGGCGTACGGCGGGCGGCCCTTGCCGGACGCGCTGGCGCTGCTGGCCTACGTCACCCGGAAGGAGGGGCGGCCCCCGCTGCACGCCGACCTCGACGACCTGGACGAGCCGTTGCGGCTGGGCGACGTGAGCGGGGAGCGCCCGCCCGCCCGCTTCATCGGCGACGCCCCCACCCTCGTACGGCTGTACGCGGGGCGTTCGGCGGCCGGGGCGTCGTACGAGCTGGCCGGGGCCGGGGAGGGGGAGCTGAACATCTTCGGGTGAACATCTTCGGGTGAACGGCAGCGGCTGAGGGGCGGCGGCTGAGGGGCGGCGGTGTGGCGACGGGGGCGGGGCGTAGTCTTCAATGGGTGATTGGACTAGACCTGTAGCCGCCCGATGAATGCCGACGAATGGGGTCCCATGAGCAAGCGTGCAGTCCTGGAGGTGATCGCCCTCGACGCCGAGGACGCCGTCGCCGCCCAGGCCGGAGGCGCGGACCGTCTCGAACTGGTCACCGACATGGCGGCGGACGGGCTCACCCCGTCGACCACGACCGTCGCCGCCGTCCGCGCCGCCGTCGACATCCCGGTACGCGTGATGCTGCGGCTCTGCGACGGCTTCGCCGCCGGGGACGTCGAACGGCTCGTGGAGACCGCCGGGCGGCTGCGGGACGCCGGGGCCGACGAGTTCGTCCTCGGCTTCCTCGACGCCGCCGGGGAGGCCGACCTGGCGGCCGTCGAACGCGTCGTCGCCGGGCTGGACGGCTGCGCGTGGACCTTCCACCGGGCGATCGACCGCGCCGCCGACCGCGACACCCTGCGCAAACAGCTGGACGGCCTGCCCGGGCTGGACGCCTACCTGACGGCCGGGTCGGCGGCGGGCGTCGACGACGGCCTCCCCACACTGCTCGCCGAGGCGGAGCGGGGCGGGGAGCCCGGGTACGAGCAGCGGATCCTCGTCGGCGGCGGACTCCGCCTGGACCACGTGCCGCGCCTGCGCTCCGCCGGGATCGACGCCTTCCACATCGGCAGCGCCGCGCGCCCGGGAGGCTGGCAGGCTCAGGTGTCGACGGCGGCCGTGGCCGACTGGCGGACGGCCCTGGACGACGCCTGAGCCGGCGGAAGCCGCCCCCTCGCTGTCCTGTTCCGGCCCCCGGCATCAGCGCCGGTCTGTGGCTCGCGGGTGCCCCGTACCTGCGAAGGTGACCCAGCAGGCCTCCCGGGCAGTGTCGAGGAGGTACCGGACGCGGCCGCCGCCGGTCACCTCGATCTGCCACTGCTCGCAGGCCTGCCCGCGGTGGGTGCCATGTGCCGGGCCGCCCTCGAGACGGTGGTGCCGGGGCGTCTCGGTGGCCGGCCTGGGGTTCGTGCGCATGGTGATCCAGGCCCGGCAGGTGTTCTCAGGGGCCTGCTGGGCGAGGCTCTCCCAGCCCTTGGCCGAGGCGGCATCGGCGAAGCGGACTTCCCAGTGGCCGTCCGGTGCCGAGGGCGCGGCGCGGTCACCGCGGCCCGCGCTCATGCGACGTCCCGCGGGTCCGGTACCGGGCCGTTGTCCCCACCGTGGTCCCTGGTCAGCGCGGCCAGCAGTTCGGGGTCGGAGTAGACCTCGGCGGTGTGCTGCCAGGCGATGAGCATCAGGGCGACGGAGGCGCTGTTGCCGATCGAGTCCGCGGCGCGCATGGTGTCGACCAGTTCGACGGCGAATGCGTGGAGATCGGGCTCGGGCAGGAAACGGACCCACGGGAAGGCGTCCGGCAGCATGTCGAGAAGCAGCTCCGCGCTGCCGGGCTCCCGGCGAGCCACCGCTGCCGGCATCCGGGTGGCCGCCGACACCACCGTCTGCTCCTGCTCGGCCCGCGCCGCGGTGGTGAGGACCAGATCCTCGCCGGTCACGTCAGCTGGGGTGGGAGTGGGGCCGTGTGGGTGACGGTCAGGCCGGAGACGGCTCGGGTCAGGGCCACGTACAGGCGGCGCAGACCCGTGCGTTCGTCCGGTTCGCCGTCGACCACGGCCTGCGGCTCGTCGAGGACGACGTAGTCGTACTCCAGGCCCTTGGCGAGCGAGGCCGGGACCAGGGTCAGGCGGGTCTCGGCCGTCGTCTCCTCGCCGGGGGCCAGGTGGGCGATGCCCGCCGCCGCCAGCGCCTCGGCCAGCGCCGGGACGCGGGCGTCGGCGGCGATCAGGCCGGTCGAGCCCTCGTTGCGCAGCGACTCCTCGCACGCGGCGACCACTTCGGCGGTGTCCGTGACCCGGCGGACGTCGAAGAAGCCCGGGTTCTCGCGGACCGACGCGACCGGCGTCAGGCCGGGCGCGATGTGCGGCAGCAGCCGGGAGGCGTACGTGATCACGTCCGTCGGGACGCGGAAACCGGCCGTCAGCTCCTCGATCACGCCGTCCGCCTTGCCGAGGTGGGCCAGCGCCTCGTCCCAGCTCCGCGTCGCCCACGGCGTGGTGCCCTGGGCGAGGTCGCCGAGGACGGTCGCCGAACCGGTGCTGCAGCGCCGCCCGACCGCCCGGTACTGCATGGGGGACAGGTCCTGCGCCTCGTCCAGGACGACGTGGCCGAGGGAGGGCGTGCGCTCCACGATGTCCCGCGCCTCGTCGATCAGCACCGCGTCCGCCGGCGACCACCTGGCCGACTTCACCGACCGCACCGGCTTCGCCCACAGGATCGTCTTCTGCTCGTCCTCGCTCAGCAGGCCCTCGGCGTGCTCCGCGAGGAAGTCCGCGTCCGTGAGCAGGCGCAGCACGAGTTTCGCCGGGTCCACCGGCGGCCAGACCGCCTTCACGGCCGCCTTCACCGCGCTGTTGCGGGCCACCGCGTCCTGCACCCGGTCGTCCGGGGCCTCCCCGGAGCGCTCCATCTGCACCAGCACCGCGTGCGCGACACGCTGCGGCAGGGCCTCACGGGCGGCGCCGTAGCGGATATCGCGCTCCAGCAACTCGCGGACGATGCCCTCCAGTTCGTACGCCGGCACCCGCCAGCGGCGCGAGCCGCGCACGACGACGACCGGCTCGGCCGGCATGGTCACGTGCGCGTACACGGCCCGCCGCAGCACCTGGGCCATCCGCGCGTCGCCCTTCACGACCGCCGCCGCCGCGTCGTCCGTGCCGCGCACCTCCACGTCGCGCGCGACCAGGTCGTCGACCGTGGCCTGCCGGACCGTCAGCTCGCCCAGCGCGGGCAGGACCTGCTCGATGTAGTGCAGGAAGGACCGGTTCGGCCCGATGACCAGGGTGCCCGTGCGGGCCAGCCGCTCGCGGTGCGCGTACAGCAGGTAGGCGACCCGGTGCAGGCCGACGGCCGTCTTCCCGGTGCCCGGACCTCCCTGCACGCACACGGTCCCGCCCAGCCCGCTGCGGACGATCTCGTCCTGCTCGGGCTGGATCGTCGCCACGATGTCGCGCATCGGGCCGACGCGCGGGCGCTCGATCTCCTGCTGGAGCAGCTTGCTGGTGCGGGCCGCCTCGGACGGGTCGGACAGGTGCTCGTCCTCGTACGCCGTGAGGTCGCCGCCGGTGTAGCCGAAGCGGCGGCGCAGCGCGACGTCCAACGGGTCCTTCTTCGACGCCCGGTAGAACGGCTGCGAGACCGGCGCGCGCCAGTCGATCACCATCGGGTCCCCGTCGGCGTCGTGCACGTGCCGCCGCCCGATGTAGAACCTCTCCCCTTCGGCGCCCTCGGCCTGATCGGCGCCGGGGGCGTGCAGGTAGTCGAGGCGGCCGAAGAACAGCGGGGTGTCGCTGAGGTCGGCCAGCGCCTTGATGCGTTCGTCGATCTGGCGGGCCAGCACCTCGGCGTTGACCCAGTTCGCGGTGACGTCGCTGATGTCGAGCGATTCGACGTCCTCGCGCATGGCCCGCAGGGCGGCCCGGGAGGCGGCGAGGTGGGAGCGCTCACGGGAGAGGGGATCGTCGACGGGCGTGGACAAGGGGGTGCCTCCGAAGGCCTGCGGCTGACATGCGTGACATGCGTGACATGCGTGACCGGCACGACCGGTATGACTCGGCATGACGGGCGTGCGGGCGTGACTGGCTGCGGGATACCGGCCGGTTTCCGTCCGGACGGCGGCGCTCCGTGTTCGGGAGGCGGGCAAGAGCGGAGATTCTAGGCCAGGCACGCGGGCGGTCGCCAACCGATTTTCCGGCACCCCGGCCGCCGGCCCGGTGGTCCCCTGACGCCGTGGTCCCCTGACCCCCTGACCCCCTGGTCCCCTAGGGGACGCGGCAGCACCGGTGAAGGAGCGGGTCAGACCGGGGTACTACGCGGCGCCGCCGGCGGCTCGCCCCGCGGACCGATGCGGACCTTATGTCCGGAACGCCACCATGGATACATGAGTGCAGCAACCGTCCACCCGGCCCCTTCGCACAGCCACCACCCACACCTCCACCGCATCGCCGAAGTCCTGCACGCGATAAAGGTCTTCGTCGGCGCCGCCTTCAGCGTCGCCGTCCTCGGCGAGTACGGCGAGGACCCGGGCGTCCTCCGTAAGTGACCCCCGTGCCGAACTGAGTACGAGCCCACCCGCGGGACGAGCAGGGGCACCGGCGCTCCGCCGCCCACGGGCCTGCTTTACTGCGCGCATGACAACACAGCACAACCCGGCACAACCCCTCCCCAGACCGGACGCGGACGCGCGGGACCGCCGGGCCTGGGTGGCGCCGCTCGTCGCGACGGTCCTGTTCGTGTTCCTCGGCCCGGCCGCGCTGCTCATCGGCGGCATGTCCGCCATGGCGACCGACGGCTGCGGCCACGACGACTGCTCGGCACTCATCACGCAGCTCGACGTGGTCTACGGCATCCTCACCTACGGCGGCCCGCTGGCCGTCCTCGCCTGCATCGCCGCGTGGGCCCTGCCCTGGAAGCGCCGCTGGTCGGCCGCCCGCGTGGTCGCCGCCGTCGTCACCGTGCTCCCGCCGCTGTTCGTCCTGCTGCTGGTGTTCACGCTCCCCGCGCCGTGAGCCACCGGACCGCCCGGCCCTGAGCCACCGGACCGCCCGGCCCTGAGCCACCGGACCGCCCGGCCCTGAGCCACCGGACTGCCCGGCCCTGAGCGGCCGGACGGAGCGCTCCCGGACTCCGACGAGGCGGCCGGACGGACCGCTCCCGGACTCCGACGAGGCGGCCGGACCGCTCCGAAGCTCCGAGCGGCCGGACCGCTCAGCTCTCCGCGAGGATCTCGTCCGCGTCCACGATCCGGTAGGCGTAGCCCTGCTCGGCCAGGAAGCGCTGCCGGTGGGCGGCGAAGTCCTGGTCGATCGTGTCGCGGGCGACCACGGAGTAGAAGTGGGCCTGGTGGCCGTCGGCCTTGGGCCGCAGCACCCGTCCCAGCCGCTGTGCCTCCTCCTGCCGCGACCCGAAGGTCCCCGACACCTGGATCGCGACCGTCGCCTCCGGCAGGTCGATGGAGAAGTTCGCGACCTTGGACACCACCAGCACGCTGACCTCGCCCTCCCGGAAGGCGTCGAACAGCTTCTCCCGCTGCGCGTTGGACGTCTCGCCCTTGATGACGGGCGCGTCCAGGTGCTCACCCAGCTCGTCGAGCTGGTCGATGTACTGCCCGATGACCAGGATCTGCTGCCCGGCGAACCGCCGCACCAGCGCCTCGGTCACCTTCCGCTTGGTCGCGGTGGTTGCGCAGAAGCGGTACTTCTCCTCCGTCTCGGCCGTGGCGTACGCGAGCCGCTCGGAGTCCGTGAGGTTGACCCGGACCTCCACGCAGTCGGCGGGCGCGATGTAGCCCTGCGCCTCGATCTCCTTCCACGGAGCGTCGAACCGCTTGGGGCCGATCAGCGAGAACACGTCCGACTCGCGGCCGTCCTCGCGCACCAGGGTCGCGGTCAGCCCCAGTCGCCGCCGCGCCTGGAGGTCGGCGGTGAACTTGAACACGGGCGCGGGCAGCAGGTGCACCTCGTCATAGACGATCAGGCCCCAGTCGCGGGAGTCGAACAGCTCCAGATGCGGGTAGACGCCCTTCCGCCGCGTCGTCAGCACCTGGTAGGTGGCGATGGTGACGGGCCGGATCTCCTTCCGCGTCCCGCTGTACTCGCCGATCTCGTCCTCGGTCAGCGAGGTGCGCTTCACCAGCTCGTGCTTCCACTGCCGGGCGGAGACGGTGTTCGTGACGAGGATCAGGGTGGTCGACTTGGCCTGCGCCATCGACCCCGCGCCGACCAGCGTCTTGCCGGCCCCGCAGGGCAGCACGACGACCCCGGAGCCGCCGTGCCAGAAGTTCTCCACGGCCTGCTTCTGGTACGCCCTGAGCGCCCAGCCGTCCTCGTTCAGCTCGATCGGGTGCGCCTCGCCGTCCACGTAACCGGCGAGATCCTCGGCCGGCCAGCCCAGCTTGAGCAGCACCTGCTTGATCTGCCCGCGCTCGGAGGGGTGCACGGCGACGGTGTCCGGGTCGATGCGCGTCCCGACCAGCGGCGCGATCCGCTTCGAGCGCAGCACCTCCTCCAGCACCGGCCGGTCGGTGCTGGTCAGCACCAGTCCGTGCGTCGGGTGCTTGCTGAGGGTCAGCCGGCCGTAGCGGTCCATCGTCTCGGCGACGTCCACCAGCAGCGCGTGCGGCACCGGGTAGCGGCTGTACTGCACGAGCGCGTCCACGACCTGCTCGGCGTCGTGCCCGGCCGCGCGCGCGTTCCACAGGCCGAGCGGCGTCACCCGGTAGGTGTGGATGTGCTCCGGCGCGCGCTCCAGCTCCGCGAACGGCGCGATGGCCCGACGGCACGCGTCGGCCTGCTCGTGGTCGACCTCGAGCAGCAGCGTCTTGTCGGACTGGACGATTAGGCAGGACACGCATACCTCCGCAGATAGGATCGTCAGCGTGACAGACACTGCACCTGCCACTGCTCGGGCCATGCCCCGTGCCCGGCGCCGGAAGGGCGTACCGGCCAGCGCGCCGGGGATGCGCGCCGCTATCTATGTTCGCCTATCACGTGAAACGGACGAGACGACTTCTCCTGAGCGCCAGAGAGCGGCGTGCGAGGCGTTGTGTGAGGCACGCGGGTGGGAGGTCATGGTCGTCGAGGAAGACATCGATGTCTCGGGCTTCTCCCGGGGTCTCGACCGGCCAGGACTGCAACGCATCCTCACTCGGCTCGCCGAGCTGGACGTGATCGTGTTCTTCAAGATCGACCGGCTCGCACGCTCGACGGTCGACTTCGCGGAGATCATGCGACTCGCCGAGCACCAGAGCGTCGCGCTCGCGTCGGCGACGGAGCCCCTCGACCTCACGTCCTCCATGGGCAGGGCTATGGCGAAGGTGATCGCGGTCTTCGCCGAGCTGGAGTCCGACACCATCGGCATGCGGGTGTCCAGCGCGCATGAGCACCTGCGCCGCGAGGGCCGCTACACCGGCGGTCGGGTCCCGTACGGGTACTTGGTCGTCCCCAACCCCAACGGTGCGGGCAAGGTCCTCGCGGTCAACGAGGACGAGGCCAAGACGATCAAGCGGATCGTGGAGCGGGTCCTGGCCAAGGACTCGCTCATGCAGATCATCAACGACCTCAACAAGGAGGGCGTCCCGTCGCCGGGACACACCTCACGCCAGACCACGGGCAAGCGCAGCGACTCCAAGCAGTGGTACACGACGACGCTGCGGAGCTTGCTGGGCAACCCCCAGTTGCTCGGCCAGGTCATCGAGGACGGAAAGCCGATCCTGCGGACGGACGGTCTGCCGCTGGTCAACCGGCCGCCGATCCTCGACACGGACACCTGGCAGGCGCTCCAGGACGAGTTGGAGCGCCGGACCAACCCTGGTGAGAAGCGCCGGGAGGGGACGTCGTTGCTGCGCGGCATCATGCACTGCGGAGTCTGCGGCGAGCGCATGTACACCTTCAGCGGGCGTAATGGTCAGCTCCGGTACCGGTGCGTCGGCCCGCTGAAGTACCGCCAGCGAGCGGCCAAGGGGGAGGAGAAGCCGGGCGTGAAGTGCTACGGGCCGACCGTGGCGGGGGTGACCACCGAGGAGTACGTCACCGAGCAGTTCCTCACAAAGTACGGGCACCTTTCCGTGATGCGGATGGTCCAGGAGGTCGGCGAGGACTTCCGCCCGCAGATCAGGCAGGCAGAGGAAGCGTTGGCCGACCTGCAAAAGGATCGCTACGACCGGGGCCTGTTCAGAGGCGACGACGGAGCGATCCGGTACGCGGAGCAGTACGCCAAGCTGGAAGAGCGACTGGCGACCCTGAAGGAGAGGCAGCGAACGGCGAAGCCGGGCGGCGTGAAGGCGGAGCCGACCGGTGAGACGCACGCCGAGCAGTGGAAGCGCTCGGACGTGGCTGGCAAGCGAGATTTGCTGTTGAACGCGGGCGGCTACGTGGAGGTGGCACCCGCGCGGCGGGGCGGGAAGAAGCTGGACACCTCACGCCTGTCGGTGTACTTCGGCGAGGAGGGGCACATGCGACGGGCGGCAGCGGCGAAGAAGAGCGAACGGGAGACCGAGGCGGCTGACAGCCAGGGCTGACGCCGCAGTCACCGGACACACGCAGCGACGCCCCCACCTCGTCCGTCAGGTGGGGGCGTCGCTGTTTGCGTTCAGGTCAGTCCTCCTGTTCCCTTCGGGTGCGCCTTGCGGGCGTGAAAACATGGTTGTGGCGCCTGCCCGCCGATGCCGGTAGCTCATGTCGGTCTTCCCCACCGCCGGCCATCTCGTGTCCTGGGCGAAACTCTCCCCACGCACCCTCCAGTCCGGAAACAAGAACACCTCCGGCCCCACCGGCAAGGGCAACCCCTGGCTTCGCGGCGCTCTCGGCGAAGCAGCGATCTCCGCCGCACGGACCGACACCTTCCTCGGCGCCCGCTACCGCAGGATCATCAAGCGCCGCGGCCACATGAAAGCCCTGGTCGCCGTCGCCCGCTCCATCCTGGTGTCCGTCTGGCACCTCATGAGCGACCCGACCGCCCGTTACCGGGACCTCGGCGCCGACTTCCACACTCGCAACCTCGACCCGGGCCGCAAGAGCCGAGACCTCGTCCGCCAACTCAAGGCCCTCGGCCACGACGTCACCCTCACCCCGGCAGCCGCCTGACAGCACTCGACGCTCGCACCACACGCCACCGGGGGCTACTTCGCCATGCCCACCTGACCGTTGAGTTTTCCGGTCAGAACTGGGATATGGCCGACCGATCTGCAACTCGTCGCAGTGGGGCGCGCCTTCGCAGACCGCCGATGCCTCGGCTTCAGCTCAGGGCCTTGCCGACCTCGTAGATCGTTGGCCTGTCTTCGGGAGCGTGGCTGAGCATGGCCTCGATCAGTTCGCCCAGCTCCCCCCGCACCTTGACGGGCCGTCGCTTGCCGTCTGCCACGGCCCTTCGCTGCACAGGGCGCGGTGCGTCGTCGGGGTACTCGACTGCCCGCCAGCCCGTGGCGGAGATGAGCAGGGAAGCGCCGAGCGCGTAGATGTCGGCTTCCTGGGTGGGCTCAGCCTCTCCGGTGTCGAGCACACGGCGCGCGATCTCCGGGGCTTCGTAGTGGACGAGGCAGCCGCGGAACGGGAAGTCGTAACCCTCGGGCACCCGACCACCGCGCGCCAAGGCCAGATCGATCAGGTGCGTCCGCTCGGGTCCGATGATGAAGTGCGCGGGCTGCACGTCACCGTGCGCCCATCCTTTGGCGTGCAGTTCGGCCAGCGCCTCCACGCATCCCAGGGCGACGCTCGTGTGCGGATCGATCCGCGAGCCCGGCTTACGGCAGGGCTCCCACAGCTGGTAGAGGTCCGGTCCTTCCCGCCACGGCTGGAAGTTCCAGGTACCGCCGTCCCACTCGCCGTACGCGAAGTCATGTAGGCCCAGGCGGTACAACACCGCACCTTCGCGTGCGGGCGCGAGCGCCGTCCAGGGCTGGGCAGGCCATTCGGCCGTTGCCTCGATCGGATAGCCGACCTTCACGGCGTAGTGGCCCCGATGGCTCTCGACTTCCCAGACCATGGAGCCCCGGCGGTTGAGGACCAGGCGCTGAGTCGTGGGCATGAGCGCGTTGAGCACGACGATCGGCAGTTCAGGGGATGTCCCGGACAACGTCGGTTCTCCTTCCGGGCGACGCGGCCGACCCCACACCGAGGCCGGCCGCGCCGCTGCTGTCGTGTCGCTACGCCTGACCGTACGGCCGGCCGCAGTCGGAGTCGCACTGCGCGAGGTTCGTGCCGTCCACGGTCCACAGGTCGTCGAAGACCATGAACCCGGCCGCCTTCATCGCGTGCGCGGACGCGGCCACCTTCTCCGGGTCACGCGCCCCGCCACCCGGCTTGGGGTTGTGGTGGAGGAAGCGGCCCGCGTACCGGTCGCAGAGCGCGGCGTACTCCTTCGTGTGCAGGATGAGCGCGTGCAGACCGAGGTCCACGTCGTCGGACGGGACCATGGGGACGGTCGCGGTCGCGGCAGTGACCACGAAGGCCACTGCCTGGTCCGCGATCCGCTCGGCCCGCTCGCGGGACTGCCCGTTGTGGACGATCACGAAGTGGGTGAGGCTGTCGAACAGTTCCTCACCAGCCACCGCGCGACCGGTCTTCTGGTCATTGGCCGTTGCCGTCATGCGAATACTCCTTGAGTGTCGCTGTGCTCTGGCACTTGCGCCCGCATCGGTCGCCGAGACACGGCCTATGACGACCGGGGGGATGGAAGGCCGACCCCGAACGGGGACGGGGGAGCCAAGGGAAGGTGGCACCCCGTTCGGGGCGGCCGGTCTACTGGCTGATACCGAGGGCCATGCCGATCACCAGGCCACACGATCCGCTGACCATGATGATGAGCAGGACCCCGGCATACCGGCCGATGGCGCGCATCACAGCCCGTCCCGACTGTTGCCGTTCTTGATGGCCAGACGGGCGCTCAGTTCTTCCCGCGCGGTCGGGGCCACCACGTTGTCCGGCAGGGCATCCCACTCGACACCGCCGCCGACGGGCCTTATCTGCACCCGGGCGCCGACCTCGCCCATGACGACGCCGATACGTCCACTGGCAGTGTCCTTCGCCAGTTCACCGATGCCTGG
The DNA here is from genome assembly GCF_044335305.1 of Streptomyces sp. NPDC020490. Taxonomy (NCBI): domain Bacteria; kingdom Bacillati; phylum Actinomycetota; class Actinomycetes; order Kitasatosporales; family Streptomycetaceae; genus Streptomyces; species Streptomyces sp. NPDC020490. The sequence goes on from NZ_JBIRUY010000060.1 coordinate 33,188, forward strand.
CCCGGTCTGCTGGTTGCTCGCCATGCGGACGAGCATCCTGCCGCTCATCAGGACGTCGGAACCTCCGACAAACCCCACTTCGGGACGTCCCGCGTCGGGTAGAACGTCCCTAGTGCGGTCCCCGGCCGCTAGGAGAGATTGGGATGCCGAACGAGAGGTTACGTGCTGCCATGGCGGCCGGCGGCTGGACTTATGCCGCCTTTGCGGACAAGGTCGAAGTCGACCCCAAGTCCGTTGAACGATGGGTCAATCTGGGGCGTACGCCGCGCCGGGCCACGGCCATGCTGGCAGCGGAAATACTAGCCTGCGCGTTTCACTTGGGGGCGTGTCCGGATCATGAGCGGCAAAGCGAAAGTGCCTTCTGACCTGGGACGATAGGGCTTGTCTAAGGCTT
>NZ_JBIRUY010000061.1:0-26602 GCF_044335305.1 Streptomyces sp. NPDC020490
CCACCCGCGCCATCCGCGACCAACCCGAACGGGCCCTCCCCATCCTGGGCATCACCTACAAGCCCGACCTCAACGGAACTTGATCAAGCCCTGCGCCATCGATACCTTCCGTGACGGCCACCACTTGGTGTTGCAGGCCGGCGCTGGAACAGGCAAAACGAGCACACTGGGCATGCTTGCCGCGAGTACCGCACGTCGTGGCCGCTACCTTGCGTTCAACAAGGACATCGCCAACGACGCCGCCAGCCGATTCCCGCGCTCCGTCCTGTGCAAGACCGCGCATGCCACGGCCTACGCGGCAGTCGGCTACCGTTTCGCTCGCCGTCTCAACAGCCCTCGACGGCCTGCCTGGCGGATCGGGCAGGCTCTCGGCATCAGATCCCCCGTCCGTATCGGTGTTCACGAGATCAGTCCCAGGGTCCAGTCCCAGACCGTGTTGAGCGCGGTCGCCCGTTTCTGCCAATCCGCCGACAGGTTGCCGGCACCGCACCATGTACCGATGCTGCGGAGGCTCGGAGCACCGGACGAACGAGCTCAACTTGCTGAGGCCGTCATGCCGTTCGTAGAGAAGGCATGGAAAGATCTGCAGAATCCCGAGGATGGCGCGGTCCGATTCGATCACGACCACTACCTGAAGCTATGGGCCCTGACCGAACCGAAGATCGAGGCCGACTTCCTTCTCCTCGACGAGGCCCAGGACACCAACCCCGTCCTTGAACAGGTGTTCGCCGCCCAACGCGGTCATGCTCAGCTGGTAATGGTTGGTGACTCAGCCCAGGCCATCTACGGGTGGCGCGGTGCCCGGGACGTGATGACGGGCTTCGACGCCACCCACCTCACTCTGACGCGTTCCTTCCGATTCGGCCCCCTCCTCGCCGAACAGGCCAACCAGTGGCTTGCGCTTACGGACGCGCCGATCCGGCTGACTGGTACCGACACGATCCCCACGAAAGTCGGTCTGGTCACTTCTCCGGATGCGGTGCTGTGCCGAACCAACATCGGCGCAATGACCGAAGTCATGCGGCAGCTGGGTTCCGGACGTCGGGTGGCTCTGAGCCGAGGCGGGCAGACGCTGAGCACACTGGCGCTCGCCGCACGTGACCTTAAGGAGGGCCGCCGTACGGGCCACCCTGAACTCGTGCTCTTCGCTTCCTGGGGTGAGCTGCAGGACTATGCGGAGCATGATCCCGCAGGGCGAGACCTTCAACCGTTCGTTGAACTTGTCGACACCCACGGACCCGAAGCCATCATTGCCGCCGTCGACGCACTGATCGACGAAACCAAGGCCGAGGTCACCGTTTCCACAGCCCACAAGGCAAAAGGCAGGGAGTGGCCCAAGGTCAGAATCGCAGACGACTTCCCCCCACCGCCGGACAGCAACCAGCAGGACGACAGCGGTCGCCCGATTCCGGAACCCGTGAGCGATACGGACGCCCGGCTCGCCTATGTGGCCGTCACTCGCGCCCGGCGCCACCTGGATCTCGGCGGACTCGAATGGATCGAGACTTATCCGACTGCTGCCAATGGCGTGTGACCAAGCCGATCAGCTCGAGGCACGCACGACCGACGATTTGATAATCGCTCTGCGTGCGGTGCGGGCGGCGAGCAGATTCTTGCTGCACGTGGGTCAGCCGTGAGGGTGCGGCTTGACCAGGCCGCTCCAGTACGCGATGACGACGGGCTGGGCGCAGTCGCGGGCGTTCAGTTTGGTCATGGCGTGGCGGGAAGCGCGCGAGCCGCGGGTTCTGGTGTGGGCCAAGCGCTGAACCCGCGCGTCCTCGCCGGGTTGAAGACGGGAACGAGGACGGGTTCGTCTATGTCGGCAGGGGATGATGCTGTGAGAGCCGTGGAGATCGGCGGCGTGCGGCGGCGGTGGCTGTTCAGGGTGCAATGCGCGCGGCGGCCACGGGGACGGTGACCAAGAGGGCGAAGAGTGGATGTCAACTGTCCGGCGGAACGGCGAACGGTGCGAGGGCTGCCACTGTAGGTGCGGGTGGCCGGCCGGGATTGACATCGAGGGTTTTAACTAGTGCAGCGTAGCCTTAGTATCTGCTGGCCACGCCCAGTGACCACGGCGCGCGACGGCCCGGTCACCCTCACACGTTGCCGTGCCGTCTGAAGCGCTACGCCTTATCCCCGAGGTCGTCCGGGTCGTCGTCGATGTCCTCGATAAGTCTGGGGCCGCGACCGTTGTTCTCATGCACACGGCGCTCCCAGGCGGCGCGGAAGGCAGGCAGGTACTCCTCATCGAGGTAGTAGCCAGCCGTCTTCGACCAACCCTTCTGCGGGTCCGGCGTCGTCGGGCGCACCGGGTTCGGGATGTCCGGAGACCACCAACCCTCCTTCGCACCCCGCTTGATGGCCTTCGTCAGAGCAGCTGACGGCCCGCGAAGCGAGTTCTGCCCCCACTTCTCGCGATAGGCGTAGGCGTCCAGCCAGCCGTCTCCCTGCACCAGCTGGCTCATGAACAGCTGTACGCGGGTGTTGGTGTGGCGCAGCAGCCGGTATGCGCGGTCGGCCGTCCATACGGTGTCCGGCGCTTCTTGCGTGGCGACCGTTACGCCCTCGGCTCCGGCGAACATCGCCAGCACCTCGCGGGCAAAATCCTCGGTCGCGTCCTGCACGTGGATGGTCAGGTCCATCCGCCCCCCTCAGAGAAACAACCACAGAATGGCCTCGATTCGGCCTGACTGACAGTGTGGCACGTGGCACCGTGTCAGACAATCTCGATTCTAAGGTTATTCAAGCTCAATCATCCGGGACCGGACGTCGAACGCACCGCCAGGCAGCCACAGAGCTGTATGTCTGGTCTGAGTCGTTCGGTTCGCTCCAGGAGCAGACCGATGCCGAAGCCCGCGCCCGGCGAGCGGACCGCGTCCGTCGGCGCCGCGGCCCGGGCAAGCAGCACGACAGGGGCTGGCCCTGACGACGCCGCGGTCAGCGGGCGCGGTTCCACCACTCGGCGGCATTCAGCACCAGTACCTTTTTCTCCAGAGCCTTGGCCGCCGTGCCGCTCTCGGTGACGGCCCAACTGACATGAAGATCCGCCCAAGCCAGCGCGGCCTTACCCCACTCGGTCGCCCGCCTGGGCCGCCCGCTCTCAACCTCCGCCAGCCGCTCGCGAAGCCACTGGGGGTCGGCCAGCGCCCGGTCGAAGACCGCCTCTCCGAGCCCGGAGGCCAGCGCCTTGCCGCTGGTGTAGCGCCGCAGCCGCCCGCGCAGACCTTCTCCCTGGCGTTCGCCTGCCATACCGACATAGACGAGCGGGCCAGCCGCGCCCTGCCTGGCGAGGTAGACGCCCGGCATCTGCGGCACTTCCGCGCCGGCCAAGGGAACCCACTCTGACCACGGGGCTAGGTTGAGAACTTCCTGGCTGATCCCCTCGACGTCCACGGGCTCGGGCATGAGCAGTCCTCTCGCAGACGTTCAGTGTTCGGCGCACATGCAGAACAAGCCGCCGCAGGTGTAGCAGTGCGGGCGCCCGACGCACCGGCATGACTGCCCGCAGTTCACGGGGTCGGTGTGCAACTTCACCTCGTCCGGGTTGCTGGGGTCGTACGCGGCGCGGCAGTCCCGGCAGGCAACCTGCCCCGGTGGGAGGTCCTCAGCAACTGGTGTCCGGGGCAGCTCCGCGGCGGGCGACTGCCCGGGGTCTCGCAGCGCATCCGGGTCCTCGTCCTCGAAGAGGCGAAACACCTCGATGCGGCTCCACTCGTCGGACATGGTCACATCCTCCCAGACGGCGGGCGGCCGCCGCCGCGGTGCCTTCAGTAGTCCATGGCGGACCGCATCTCGGCCTCGTACTCGGCGTAGTACTCGGCTTGGTTCTCCGCATGCGCGTCGAGGACACCTGAGCAGCCGGCGTACAGCATCCAAGCGGCATCATGAAGACGCCGGACGTCCGCGTCGAAGTCGACTCTCTGCTGGTTCGGCCGCGCCCGCACCAACCCCTGTCCCTTGCCGCCCTTAACCGTGCTGTATCGGAAGGTCTGCCCGTTCTCGTCGAGCTGGTGCAGCCAGTCCAGGGTGTCTTGAGTGGGCGGGTCGATCCGGTCGTTCGGGGGCGGCATCAGCCGGCTGAGGTACTGGTTCAGGCGGTCCGTCAGGTGCGCGATCACGTGGGACCTCGCCAGGAAGTTGTCGAGCTCGCCGGGCGGCACCGACACTCCGTCGCGACGCAGGCAAGCCGCGGCTGACCGGATGTTCCACTTCAGGGAGAGTTCGATGGCGTGCCGGTACTGGTAGTAGATCGGCACGGGCAAAGCGTCGTTCGTGCCGGTGCGGATCCAGTGGCTCGCCAGGATGGCACCTGCCTCCAGGTAACCGAGAGCCAGGTCGAGATCGTCCTCGTGGGCACCTCCGAGGACAGCGATGCTGTTCCACTCTGACCGGCGCGGAGGCAGCCGGGTCATATCAAGCGGGTCATCCCCCGCGGCGTCCACGTCATCCACAAGCGCATCGTCCATAGAGCCATGGTGGTGGTCCGGGCACCCGACACGCCCCGCATTTTCGACTCCTGTGTACTTCCCGCAGGGGTCTGACCACAAGGAGCAGGGCAGCATGATCCGCCGCTACATCGTCTGGCGAAACCGCCATGCCGATGATCAACGGCTACGAGCAGTGGTCGACAGGGCGAACGTTGCCTGGTGCGGCACTAGTAAACCCCACCCGGAGCAAGGTCAAAAGGAGCGCCGTAAAAAGCGGTCTGGTGGACGTTCAAGGGCTGCCCGCCCGAGTCCGCGGGTAGACCGCATGAGGCCGGCGGCAACGTCGGCCCAATACGGATGGCCGTCTCCCCGGCTGCCGCGAGGCCACTGGGTGACAGAATCCGGCGTACAGACTGACTCGTCTGTCGCTCAGACCCCCCGGACCAGGGAACGTGCGGGGCAGGTGGCCTTTTGGTCGGAGCAAGGGGAGGCCCCCGCCCCCAGTGGTCCGCGTTCGTCCGGTACGCGGTCTGCTACGTCAGGTAATGGCATCTCGCCCGAGTGTGCGGCAGGGATACGATGTCCCGCGGTCACCAGCGTGGTCGCACCGTTGACGGGGTGGCGAGGTTAGCGAGGAGCGATGGAGAAGGACCGGTGGACGACCGTCACCGAGTCTGAATACGGGCACGAGAAGCGGGGCCTGGAGTCGATCCGCAAGCAGCTCCCCGACGGCAAGCCGTGGCGAGCCTGGTCGAACTTCACCTTCACTGCCAATTCGGGTCATCCTCGCGAATGTGACCTCCTGATCGTCGCTCCCGGCGGTGTGTGGCTGGTCGAGCTCAAGGACTGGGTCGGACGCCTCTCGGCCCCGTACGGCACCTGGGTGCAGACGAAGGGCAATGGCGAAGAGGTCGACCACGGCAACCCGCTGCACCTGCTGAACAGGAAGGCTGCTCAGATGTCGGGGCTGCTGGAGCGGGCGGCAGGGCCCAAGGCTCCCAAGGTGTGGATCCGGGAAGCCGTCTGCTTCACCAATCCCAAGCTGCGCGTGGAGCTGCCGCAGCACGAGCGGCAGAACGTGTTCACCATCGCCGAGCTGATCAAGGAGCTGAACCGGCCGCCGCGTGACGAACGGTTCAAGATCAACGAGGGTCGTTCGGACAACATCGCCAAGTGGCTCAAGAAGGCCGGTATCCGTCCGAGCGAGGCCGAGAAGTGGGTCGGCGCCTACCGCCTGGACAAGGAGATCGCCTCCGGCCCGACCTGGGTGGACTATGTCGGCCACCACAAGGAGCTGTACGAGACCGTCCGCGTGCGCGTCTACCTGCGCGAGCGGGGCTCGACCGACGAGGCGCGCGAGTCCGTGGAGCGGGCGGCGCGCCGCGAGGCGGCCGTGCTCAGCCGCTTCAAGCACCCGGGGGCCGCGAAGTACAAGACATTCGAACCGGCGGGCCACCCCGCCGGGCCCGCCCTGCTCTTCGAGCACGACATGAGGGCGATGCGCCTGGACGAGTACATCCGCCGCCACGGGGACGGGCTCACGATCCAGGCCCGCCTGGGACTGGTGCGGCAGCTCGCCGAGACGATCCGTTCGGCGCACGCCGGTCTGCTCCATCACCGAGCCCTCGCCGCCCGTTCGATCGACGTGATCCCGGGCCCGCGCAAGCTCGGCGAGGAAGAGGCGTGGCTCCGTCCGCGTCTGGAGATCGCCGACTGGCAGGTGGCCAGCGCCCGCAGCTTCGGTTCGAGCAGCGGGGCGCGCGCTGCCGCGGCTCTCGCCCCGACGGCGCTGTCCGCCACGCACGTGGCCGAGGGAGCCGGGCCGTATCTGGCGCCGGAGCTGACCGCCACCCGGCCCGACCCGGTGCTGCTGGACGTGTACGGCCTGGGCACGCTCGCCTATCTGCTGGTCACCGGCCGCCCTCCGGCATCCAGCCAGGCCGAGGTCCTGGCGATGCTGCGCGACGGTGACGGCCTGACGCCGTCGGCCGTGGTCGACGGCCTGACGGACGACGTCGACCTGCTGGTGCACGCTGCCACGGCCTACAAGCCCTACCAGCGGATGTCCTCCGTCGACGAGTTTCTCGAACTCCTCACCGACGCCGAGGAGTCGGTGGGCATCCGGCATGTGCAGCCGACCGAGCCCATGCCCCCCGCCGCCGCGGCCGGATCTGCCGAGGCCCAGGCCGAGCCCGAGCCGCAGGAAGAGCCCGATCCGCTGGAGGCCGAGCCCGGCGACGTACTGGGCGGCGGTCGCTGGCAGGTCCGCCGGCGCCTCGGCACGGGCTCCACCTCGCGGGCCTTCCTGGTCCGGGATCTGCGCGCGGAGGAGTTCCGGACCCGGCCGCTCGCCGTCCTCAAGGTGGCCGTCGCGGACCGCAGCGCGTCCATCCTCGACGGCGAGGCGCAGGTGATGCGCCGGATGCGCGCCGACTCCCGCGTGATCAACCTGGTCGTGGACGAGCCGCTGCGGCTGGGCGAGCGCACCGTGCTCGCCGTCGAGTACGTCGGTGACGAGAAGGCGGAACTCGCCGACGACGACGGCGCGACCGGCAAGATCCGCGCCCGCGAGGAGACCCTCGCCCGCTGGCTCCGCGAGCTCGGCGCCATGGGCACGGAGTCCCTGGAGAAGTACGGCGACCAGCTCTTCGGCGCCGTCGACTTCCTCCATGGCGAGGGCGTGTGGCACCGGGACATCAAGCCCGACAACATCGCCATCCGCAAGCGCCCCAACGGCACCCGCGAACTGGTCCTGATCGACTTCTCCCTCGCCTCCTACCCGGCCAGCGAGACCGGGGTCGGCACTCGGGGGTACATGGACCCCTTCGTCGGCGGCCCGGTGAACAGGCGGGCGGTCTACGACGACCAGGCCGAGTGGTACTCCCTCGCGGTCACCCTGCACCAGATGGCCTCCGGCGAGCTGCCCCGCTGGGGAGACGGCTCGGTCACACCCGAAATGACCGACCCCGAGGAGATGCCGCACCCGGAGATCGCCAAGGACGCGTTCGACGACCCGGTGCGCAAGGGCCTGTGGCGGTTCTTCCGCAAGGCCCTGCACCGGGACGCCGGTAAGCGGTTCGCCACGCTCAAGGACATGCACGACGCGTGGAAGAAGGTCTTCCTTGACGCGTCCCAGCAGGCCGTGCCCTCGTCGCACGACAAGGGACACGGCCTCGACGAAGCGGTTGACTCCGAGGCCGTGCGCGACGAGCGGGCCGCCGCCGCCCAGCTCGACACCCACCTGTCCCTGTCGGGCCTGACCGCCGCCGCCGAGTCCTTCCTCTACGGCCTGGGGATCACCGAGGTCGGGCAGCTGCTGGACCGCAGCGAGCGCGATCTGATCAACAAGCCGGGCCTGGGCGCCAAGACCCTCGCCGACATCCAGCGCCGTGTCCGGGAATGGCGGCGCCGGCTGCGCGCCGCGGACCTCAACCCGCTCACCGGGGAGGGCCGCAAGGCGGCCAAGGCCGAACTGGACGCGGCGAAGGCCGAGTCGGGCTTGGAACGCAAGCTCAGCGACCACCTGGGCCTGGCTTCGAGCGACCGCTCCGCCCTGCGGCGGGTCTCCCTCGACGCGCTCGCCACCCGTCTGGTGCCCGAGCTGGTGCCCGGCCAGCGGGGCCCGGTGGGCAGCAACGAGACCCGGGTCGCCGTGGCCCGCGCGCTGCTGCGCCTGCCCGACGACGACGGGCGGCTGCCACACCTGCCAGGCTGGCCCACACAGACGGACGTGGCCAAGTTCCTCGACATGACCCAGGGCGGGGTCAACCCGCACATCCTGGGCCTGCGGGAGAAGTGGCGTGAGGAGCAGGTCCTGCGGGAGCTGCGCGTCGAGGTCCTGGAGATCCTGGAGCAGTCCGGCCGCCTGGCCTCCGCCGGCGAGATCGCCGATGCGTTGATCCTGCGCCGCGGCACCGACCTGCCCGAGCTCTACCAGCGCCGCGCCCTCGCCCTGGCCGCCGTACGAGCCGTCGTGGAGATGGAGGAACGCGCCGCCACCCCGGCCTTCCTGCACCGCATGAGCCGCCAGGCCACCGACGACGCCCTGCGCCCCGGCCTGCTCGCCCTGCACGCCCGGGAAGGCATCGACAGCCCTGACACCCCCTCCGCGCCCGGTCTGCTCGACTACGCGATCAGGCTGGGCAGGCGCGCCGACCGGCTCGTCCAGGCCGAGACCCTGCCGACGGCCGCGGCCGTGCTGGCCGACCTGACCCGGGTGGAGCCGCCTGAGGGCACCCTGGACTGGGACGAGCGGAGGATCGTCGACGTCGCCGCGGCGGCCTCACAGGATGCGGCGGTCTCCTCCCGCCTGGAGCTGTACCCGCGCGGCCTCGGCCTGGTGCGGGCACTGCGCCTCACCCAGGCCGGCATCGTCAAAATCATCCCCGGGTTGCCGGACGACGAGCAGCCGGGCCTGACGGTAGCCGCCGTACACGAGCGGGTCCGCTCCCGCTTCCCCGAACTGCGGACGGGGGCGGGCGAGGACGGACACGGACTTCCCACGGATGCCCCGCTCACCGATGCTCTGCGCGAGGCAGGCTTCCCGCTCGTCCTGCGCACTCACAAGGACGGGCGGCACCAGCGTTACCTCCCGGAGGGCCTGGAAAACGCCAGCCACTTCCGCTCCGGGCTGGACGGCACGTCCACCGGAACCGCCTCCGCCGCCGCCTGGTCGGAGGATGCCGACCTCGCGGCGAGGGCCCGCGCCGAGGACCGCCTGCTGGCCGCGGGACGGGGCGACGGCTACCGCGTGCTGACCGTCCGCAGTGGCCTGGCCGAGCGGGCGGTGCGTCACTTGACCGACACGCGGTTCGGTGGCGGAGCGGTCGCGGTCTCGGCCACCGCGCTGTTCCTGCGGCACCTTCACGACGAGCAGGAGACGAAGGCGGCCGCGAACCCGAAGAGGCTGCCGCGCTGGGAGACGCTCCTCAAGGCCGACGCTGCGGAGGCGGGGTCCACGGCAGCCGTGAACTTCGCCCGGTTCGCGCGGAACGCATGCGACCGCATGCGGGAGGAGATCAGCGCGTTGCTGTGCCAGGGCGAGGATCCGCGCCCGCTGCTGCTGACGGACGCGGCTGTCTTCGCCCGCTACGAGTACGTCGGCGGGCTGGATGAACTCGCCCGGCAGGCACGGGAGGGCGAGGCCAAGCGGCCCTTGTGGCTGCTGGTTCCGCAGGGCGATCCTGGTCGCGCACCGGTCCTGGGCAGGGCAGTGGGACCCGATGGCGTACGGGACGTCTACGCCGCCTACCAGGAGCCGCTGGGGGAGTGGATCCCGTTGCCGGAGTCGTGGGTTCGGCAACCCCACCGCGCACAGACCGAAAGCATTGAGGAGAACGCCCGATGATCGACCGCAAGGCCCTGCTGGACGACCTCAAGCCGCAGGTCGCTGCAGCCAAGAAGGACCTTGAGCGGCAGGTCGACGAGCGTCCCGAAGTGGGTGAGCGGTACGGGATCGAGTACCAGCAGGCTCGTGAGCTCGGCCGTACGGCGGCGTCGAGGAAGGCCTGGCTCGACGAGCAGCTCACGCAGGTGGCCGTGGCGTGGGTGCTGGCCACCGTGTTCGTACGGTTCTGTGAGGACAACAGGCTGATCGACGAGCCGTACCTGACGTCGCCGGACATCGACCGGCGGGAGCTGGCGCAGGCGCGGTACGACGAGTACAAGTCGGCGGCGGACGACCCCACTTGGCGTGGCTGGCTTCTCAAGGCGTTCGCGGAGATCGGGGCAGGGCAGGCTGGGCAACTTCTCTTTGATGAGCGGCACAATCCGCTGTATCAGGTGCCGCTGTCGCATGAGGGGGCGGGTGCGCTGGTCGCCTTCTGGGGGCGGCGGAGGGAGGACGGCACGCTCGTTCATGACTTCACGGATCCGTTGCACGAAGACGACGAGGACGGCACTCAGGGGTGGGACACGCGCTTTCTCGGTGACCTGTACCAGGACCTGAGTGAGGACGCGCAGAAGCGGTATGCGCTGCTGCAGACGCCGGAATTTGTGGAGGAGTTCATCCTTGACCGGACGATGACGCCCGCGTTGCGCGAGTACGGCTTCAAGGACCTGAAGATGATCGACCCCACGTGCGGGTCGGGGCACTTCGTGCTGGGCGCGTTCAAGCGGCTGGTGGAGGAGTGGGCGCACAAGGCCCCGACGGTGGATGTTCACGAGCGGGTGCGGGCCGCGCTCGACTCCGTGCATGGCGTGGACATCAACCCGTTCGCGGTGGCCATTGCGCGGTTCCGTCTGCTGGTTGCGGCCATGGCTGCCGCGAATGTGCGGACGATGAGCAAGGCGGCGCGGTACGAGTGGCCGGTCCACCTGGCGGTGGGCGACTCACTCATCAAGTCCCGTCAGTTGGAGCTCACGCTGGACGGGAAGGAGGCGGAGGATCCGCTGGCCTCGTTCGCGTATCGCACGGAGGACTGGCTGGAGCACCCGGACATTCTAAAGCCGGGGCGGTATCACGTGGTTGTGGGGAATCCGCCTTACATCACCGTGAAGGACAAGGAGCTCAACCAGCGGTACCGAGAGATGTACAAGGAGGTGTGTCACAAGGAGTACGCGCTCACCGTGCCATTCGCGCAGCGGTTCTTTGAGCTCTCCAGGAACGGCGACCCTGAGACTGGTCTTGGGTATGGCATGGTCGGGCAGATCACCTCCAATTCCTTCATTAAGCGTGAGTTCGGTGTGCATCTGATTCAGGGGTACTTCGGGCATCAGGTTGAGCTGACGGAAGTCATCGACACTTCTGGTGTCTATATTCCGGGGCATGGCACGCCCACGGTTATCCTCATCGGTCGGCGACGGGGTGGTCGGCACCGGACGCCGACGGTGCGTACGGTGCGGTCGGTGCAGGGGGAGCCGGGCGTTCCCGAGGAGGCGGCCAAGGGGCACGTGTGGTCGGCGATCGTCGAGCAGATCGACAAGCCTGGCAGTGCGGGTAAGTGGATTTCCGTCGATGACCTTGATCGGAAACGGTACTTCGCCAAGCATCCGTGGGTGCTTGCCGACGGGGGACGGGAAGTCCTGAATCTTCTGCCAGGCTCCAAGGAATCGTCCTTGAAAAGCAGGGTAGGAATCATCGGGCGTACGACTAACAGCGGATCAGACGACTCGTTCTTTGTGGACGGGGACGCGACGACCCGTCGACTGGGGCTAGCGGACAAGTTTCGTGACATCGTTACGGGCACCGAAGTGCGGGACTATGTCATCTTCCCTACCTCGAAGATTGCCAACCCGTATACGGACAACGCAAACTCATTGCCGGTCGGGGAAGATGATCGACTGGTGAGTCGTTTTCTCTGGCCGAACCGGACCCTCCTGGCGAAGCGCATTATCTTTGGTAGGAAGATCACGGAGCGTTTTCCCTGGTATGTGCATCTGGAGAGCTACTCGAAGAGGCTGAGAGATTCGCTGGCAATTACATTTGCGGAGGTCGCGACTCATAATCACTTTGTGCTGGATCGCAGCGGGAAGCTATTTAATCAGACTGCGCCTGCTATCAAGTTGCGGGAAGGGGCGACGGAGGGCGCGTATCTGCAATTGCTTGGGGTGCTCAACAGTTCTATGGCTTCCTTCTGGCTCAAGATGGTGTGCCATAGAAAGGGGGGGAGTGGAGTTGGAAGGGGTATTCAAAGTGAACCGTGGGAAGAGCGCTATCAATTCAATACCAGTAATCTAGAGGATTTTCCGCTGCCTCCTACCTCTCCCACCTCCCTCGCCGTCGCTCTCGATCGCCTCGCCCAAGAACTGGCAGCCAACAGTCCTGCGACCGTAGCCGCTACTGATACTCCCTCTGCGACCACTCTTCGCAAGGCCCACTCCCGTTACACCCACCTCCGAGCCCGCATGATCGCCCTCCAAGAAGAACTGGACTGGCAGGTCTACGCCCTCTACAACCTCCTCGACGACGACCTCCGCCCCGCCCCCCGCGACGGCGACGAGTTCGCCGACGTGCCCGAACTCGCCCTCGGCCAGCGCGCCTTCGAGATCGTGTTGGCGCGCAAGGTCAAGGCCGGCGAGGCGTCCGACGAGTGGTTCCGGCGTCACGGCTCCACGCCCATCACGGAGATCCCGGCCGAGTGGCCCGCCCCCTACCGGGAGATCGTCCAGAAGCGCATCGACGCGATCGAGTCGAACCGCCAGATCGGCATGGTGGAGCGACCGGAGTACAAGCGGCGCTGGGCCACCGAGGGCTGGGACGCGCTCCAGGAGAAGGCGCTGCGCTCCTGGTTGCTCAACCGCATGGAGGACCGCGCCCTCTGGTTCGACGCGGAGGGCAGCCCGCTGATCCGCACCCTCAACCAGCTGGTGCACGACCTCGAACAGGACGAGGACTTCGTCGCGGTCGCCGAGCTCTTCGCGCCGGGACAGGAATTCGCGAAAACGGTCGCCGCTCTCCTGTCCACCGAGCACGTACCGGCCGTCGCCGCCCTCCGTTACAAGCCCTCCGGCCTGGACAAGCGCACCGACTGGGAGCGGGCCTGGGAAGAGCAGCGCAGGGAGGACGCCGAGCAGGACTTCATCGCCAAGAAGAAGATCCGCGACGCGATCCCGGTGCCACGGCCTTACACCAGCGCGGACTTCCTCCGCAGCTCCTACTGGAGCCTGCGCGGCAAGCTGGACGTGCCCAAGGAGCGCTTCATCTCCTACGGCACCGAGAACGTCCAGTCCCCGCCCCTCTACGGCTGGGCCGGCTGGGACCACCTTCAGCAGGCCGAGGCGCTGATCGGTCACCTCCACGCCCATGGGCACGAGATGTCGGACGAGGAGTGGCCGCCGCTGCTCGCTGCCCTCCTCGAACTGCAGCTGTGGCTGGACCAGTGGCATGGCGAGATCGACCCGGTGTACGGCACCTCGCCCGCCGCCGACGCCCTTGCGCAGCGCCGCTCCCTTCAGGGTGACCGTCACCTCACCGACGAGGACCTGAAGGCGTGGCGTCCGTCCCCCGCCCGTCGCGGACGCGGGGCGAGCGCGAAGACAGCCAAGAGCACCAAGAGCACGACGAAGACCACGAAGGAGTCCTGACACCGATGGCCGCCCCTGCGCGACAGAGCACGGCACCGCTGCTCAAGGACCTGATGGACCTCCCGGTGTCCGTCTCCACGTCTTCCTACGTGCTCAAGCTGTCGGAGGCGGTCACCGAAGAGGGGGCCCGGAAGGCCCTGGACGACTACGTCGTCACCGGGGAGCTGCTGCGGAACTTCCGCGACGCCCTCAACATGATCTCGACCGCGCTGGAGACGCAGAGCTCCAAGGCGGCGTATCTGCACGGCTCGTTCGGTGCCGGTAAGTCGCACTTCATGGCCGTACTGCATGCGCTGCTGTCCAACAGCGAAGCGGCCCGGGCCCGGCAGGAGTTCGACCCGCTGTACCAGGAGTTCGACTGGCTGCGGACGGGCGGCAAGAACTTCCTGCTCGTCCCGTACCACATGCTGAACGCCGAGAGCCTGGAGCACCGAGTGCTGGGCGGCTACGTCGAGTGGGTGGCCAAGGTCCGGCCCGGCTGCTCCACCCCCCGCGTCTACCGCACCGACGCCCTCTTCGACCAACTCCGGGATCTGAAGCGGGACTTCGGGGACGAGCAGTTCCTCGCCCAGCTCAACGCGGGTGCCTCGGGGGAGGTCGACGAGTGGGGCAACCCCGCCGCGTTCTGGACCGCTGAGCGGCTCGAAACCGCGCTGAATGCGGCCGAGGTCCACGACAAGAACGTGCGGCTCGACGTGCAGAACCCCACCACGCCGGCGGAGCTGCGCGCGCGTCTCACCGAGGACGCGTTGCAGACCGTGGCCCGCGGGTACGCCAGGATCGCGGCGCAGGCGGACGGGTTCATTCCGCTCGACGAGGGCCTTTCCGTGATTGCCGAGCATGCCAAGTCCCTCGGCTACGACGGGCTGGTGCTCTTCCTCGACGAGCTGATGCTGTGGCTCACGATGATGATGCAGGAGGAGAAGCAGGTTCTGCGCGAGTCCGCGAAGTTCACCAACTTCGTGGAGGGCGGCGACAGTCGGCGCGCCATCCCGATCATCTCCTTCATCGCCCGCCAGCGCGACCTGCGGGAGATCACCGGTGAGGAGATGCACGGCACCGGTGAGGCGGCCATGCAGCAGAACCTCAACTACGCCTCCGGCCGCTTCGACTCCATCAAGCTGGAGGACCGCAACCTGCCGGAGATCGCCCACGAGCGGCTGCTCAGGCCGCGCTCGGACGAGGCCCGGCAGGAGATCCAGGCCGGGCTCGACCGGCTGCTGGCCGCCAACCCCGGTGCGGTGCGCGACACCTGGCTCGGTGACGACAAGGCTCTGGTGGGTGCGGGCGAGGAGCCGCTGCGCAAGGCGTACCCGTTCACGCCCGCGTTCATGGACGCGCTGGTCAAAATCTCCTCGGCGCTGCAGCGCAACCGTACCGGTATGAAGCTGATGGGCGAGATCCTCGCCGACCAGCGCAACCGGCTGCGCCTGGGTGACCTGGTGTGCCTCGGTGACCTGTACCCCTACCTGGGCAAGGGCGGCAACAAGCCCTTCCAGGACGCGACCCGGGTGGTGTTCGAGTCGGCCGAGCGGCTCTACAACACCAAACTGCGGCCGTACCTGATGACCACCCATGACGTCAGCGAGGAGGAGATCGACGCCTACGCGCGAGACCCCGACTCCGTGCCTGCCGAGAGGCGGCCGTCGCTGGAGGCGTTCACCGGGGACGACCGGATCATGCGCACCCTCCTGCTGTCCGCGCTGGCTCCCGGGGCGGTGTCCTTGCAGAACCTCACCGTGGAGCGGCTCCTCGCCCTGAACCACGGCTCGATCAAGAGCCGGTTCAAGGGGGGCGCGGTCCAGGCCCTGGACGGCAAGCTGCAGCAGTGGGCGGGCAAGTTCGCCGAGATCAAGGTCAGCGGTTCCGGCGCCCAGGCCTCCGTGCTGCTCGAACTGACCGACATCGACCTCGACTCGATCCTCGCCAACGCCAACACCTACACCCAGACCCGCTTCCAGCGTGACCTCGCCGAACGGATCCTCCGCCGGCTGCTCGGCACCACCCCGCGCACGGGCTACGACGAGCTCGCCCTCGTGTGGAAGGGATCGCCCCGCACGCTCGAGGTGAACTTCGCGAACGTCCGCGACAAGGACCGGGTCGGCGACGAGCAGCTCAAGCCCGCCACCGACGGGCTGTGGCGGATCGTCGTCGACTACCCGTTCGACGACGGCAACTACGGGCCGCGCGAGGACGCCATGCGCATCGAGGGCCTGCGGGCGCAGGCCGGCCCCGACGGTCCCGCCCGTACCCTCGCCTGGCTGCCCACCCACCTGTCCCAGCAGGCGCGCGACAGCTTCCGGCGGCTCACCGTCATCGACAGCGTCCTCTCCGACGAGGACCGCTTCCACGGAACCTTCGCCAAGCACCTCAGCCAGGACAAGCGGGTACGCGCCTGGCAGCTGCTCGAAGCCCAGCGCGACACCCTGACGCGGGAGGCGGAGAAGGCGTTCAAGCAGGCGTACGGACTGGCCGACAAGAAGGAGACCGAGGTCCAGCTGGGCTTCGAGGACCACCTCGACCCCGTGCATCCGGTACCCGGCCTGTCCCTTCCCATCGGCGCCTCCTTCGAGAAGGCCGTCCGGCTCATCGCTGCCCGTCTGCTGGAATGCCAGTTCCCGGCCCACCCGCAGCTCGATCCGGAGAACACCGGCAGGGCGATCACCACGTCCGACGCGAAGAAGGTGTACGAGCTGGTGCGGCGGGCCGCGCTCGCCCGCGACCGGCGGGTGGAGGTGCCCTCCGGTGAGCGCAAACTGATGACGCGGCTGGCGCAGCCCCTGCTGCTGGGCACCATGGGTGAGGCGTACTTCGAACTGTCCTCGCACTGGACGGACTTCTTCGACGACCAGGCCCGCGCCGACGACCTGCCCGCGGGCGACGACCTGACGTACGTACGCCTGGCGGACTGGCTCGACCGGCCCGAGCCGCGCGGGCTGCACGAAACGGCCCGGCAGCTCGTGATCGCCGGGTTCGCCGAGATCGCCGACCGGGTGTGGGTGCGGGGCGGTGCCGTCCAGGACGTCTCGCTCGCCTTCGCGGCTCGTGCCGGAGACGCCCTGCGCACCCAGCCCCGGCCCTCGGAGCCCGACTGGGAGGAGGCACTCGACCGCTATGAGTCCCTCTTCGGGGAGAAGCCCAAGTCCCGGCTCTACCGCGGGCAGATCATCAACCAGTTCGCCACGGCGGTGCGCGAGCAGGCGCGGGCGTGCGACGAGGCCGCCGGTGAGCTGGTGCGCCGACTGGAGGACGCCCAGGGGAAGCTGGGCCTCGACGAGTCGGACCCGGCCGGGCGGCTCGCTCTCGCCCGCCGGTCCCTGGCTCTGGTCAAGCAGCTCATCGACACCGCCGAGGCCGGCTCGGCCGCAGCCCGCCGCACGGTCGAGACCCTCGCGGGATTCGACCTGCGAGGTGTCTCGCCCCTGCGCTACGGCACCTCGCTCGCTCAGGCCCGCAAGGTCGCCTCGGCGCTGGCCGAGGCCAACGCCGACTGGGACACCCTGGAGCTCGCCGAGGGCCTCGGACCGGAGGGCCACTCCATCCTGGAGCGGCTGAAGGCCGCCGCCCGCAGCGACCAGCAGACGGCCGACCTGGCGGGAGCCCTGGAGAGGGCCCGACGCGAGGTGATCGCCCTGCTGAAGGCACGCCAGACACCGCCCACCCCGCCCGAGCCGCAGCAGCCTCCCGGTCCCGTCGGCCCCGACGACATCTCCCTCAAGGGGGACGACGCCGAGCCGTCCGTGCCGTCCACCCACACGGCCACCCCGGGTTCCGGCGGTGTGCGGCGGGCCGGTGGCGGGCGTACCAAGGCCCGTGCCGCCGCGGCCCAGTTCGCCGCCGAGATCCAGGCCCTCGCCGAGGCACAGCCCGACGCCGAGATCGAGATCACCTGGCGGATGGTGGGCGAGTGACCACCGCGACCACAGCCGCCGGCCTGGCCCGGCTCACGCCCGCGCTGCTCGTCCAGTACCTGTCCGCCCGACCCGGACTGGACGGGCGTACCCGTGCCGTCGTCCTGCTCCGCGCCCAGCCCGAGTGGGACGGACCCGACACGCTCACCTACGGCGGCGGGCAGCGGGCCGCCGTCGCCGCCGCTCCCTCACCGCTCGCCGTGCACGAGCAGATCCTCGGCCATCTCCACAGTGCCGGGGACGGGTCCGGCCCCCGTGTTCTCGTCGTACTCACCGACTGCGAGGAGGCCACGCTCGACCCCGGTCTTCTCGCTCGCGTGTGGCACAACGGCGTCCGCAGCGTGGACAACTGGGAAGTCGTACGCACCTCCTTCGGGGCCGGTGCCGTGGACCACCGGCTGCAGGTCTCCGACGGAGGCTGGGCCGCCGAGGCCCTGCTGGAGGCGGCACCGCTCGACCGCTGGCCGAAGATCGCGGGCGGCACGCTCACCCGCGACCACGCCCTCGCCCAGCTCGCCCAGCGGCGCCTCGGCCTCGGCCGGTACGCCGACGCGGCGGACGAAACACAAGACGTCGCGGACGACCGCATCGGCCTCACGGCTCTGCTGCGGTGGGCCGTGCGGCCCGGAGCCGCCGAACGGTTCCTCGCCCTGCGCGACGCCGAACGCGACGGCCTGGCCGGGTTCCTCTGCGAGAAGGGCCAGGCCGGACCGGCCGCCACCATCCTCTTCGGCCTCATCAGCGAGGGGCACGGCACCGACGCACTCGCCTACGGTCTGGTCGCCGCCGCGCTGTGGAGCCACACCGCTTCTCCCGGCCCCGAGGTATATCGGGCCCGTGGCCGGGCCGAGCTGTGGGCGGGCGGCCAGGGGGGCGTCCTCTCGCCCGAGGAGTCCGACGTGCGCTTCGCCCAGTACGGCACGGTGGCCGAAGCGACGGTGGACACGCTCGTCGCCCGCGAGGACCGGCGTGTGCTCACCCCGCTGCTGCAGCGCGCCGACGTTCTCGCCCGCCAGTTCGGGGCCGAACAGGCCGCGGCGGTAAGTCTGTTCCTCCCCATCAGCTTCGAGGCGCGCGCGGCCGATGCCGGCGCCGCCCTGGCCACCGGCGATCCCGACCGCATCGCTCAGGCCGTGGGCGCGTGGGGCGAACACCGGCACGCGGGTCGCCCGGAGGGCCGCGCCCGCGTCGAGCGCGCCCGCATGGCACAGCGGCTCGCCGCCTGGCTGACCGGTCCAACAGAGCAGCCGCAGTCCGTGGAGGACTGGTTGAGGTTGCAGATCACCGACACCGCCTGGGCCGACCTCGCCCTCGACCGCATAGAGGCGGGAGGCGAGGACGTTCCCGCCCTGCGGGACGCGTACGACCGGCTCGGGGAGCAGGTCCGCGAACGCAGGCGCGAGATGGACCAGGCCTTCGCGCAGCGGCTCGCAGCCTTCACGGAGGGCGGTGGCGCACCCGGTGACCTGCTCACCGTCGAGGACTTCCTCGACCGCGTCGCCGCCCCCGCGGCCAGAGGCAAGGACCGGCGCCGCCTGCTGATCGTCGTCGTCGACGGCATGACCTCCGCCATCGCCGCCGAGCTCGGGCAGGAGCTGCGCGAGCGCTTCAGCGAGTACGACCCGTTCCCGGAGCCGACGGGAGGCCCGCGGCGCCGTGCTGTGGCTGCCGCACTGCCCAGCGTCACCGCCGTAAGCCGAACGAGCCTGTTCGCCGGGCGGCTGCTGCGCGGCGCGCAGGCCGACGAGAAGCGGCTGTTCCGCCAGCACCCGTTCGCCGGTCCGGGGCGCGCGGCGGCCGTCTTCCACAAGGACGACCTGCGCGCCGAGCGCACCGGCAGCCCCTTCAGCGCACCACTGGAGGCCGCTCTGCACGACGGGCGCACCCACGTCGCGGTGGTCCTGAACACCATCGACGACCGGCTCGCCAAGGAACAGCGCCTGGGCGCGACCCGATGGTCCGTCAACGAGATCGGCTTCCTCGGCGAGCTCCTCGACACCGCCGCCGCCGAGGGCATGGCCGTCCTGCTCCTCTCCGACCACGGGCATGTCGTCGACCGGCGCGACCGCCGTGTCTCCGTGCCCGAAGCGGCGGACCGCTACCGCCCGTACACCGAGGGAGAGCTGGACGAGCGGGAGATCCGGTTGCGTGGATCTCGTGTGGTCGCCCCCGAGCCTGGGGGAGCGGTCATCGCCCTGTGGGACGCCGACTCCCGCTACACCGGGCGCAAAGCCGGCTACCACGGCGGCGCGTCCCTCGCCGAGATCGCCATTCCGCTCCAGGCCTACCTGCCGTTCGGCGCCACGCCGCCCGAAGGATGGCGGGAACTCGGGGATCCCGCTCCCCAGTGGTGGTCGCTCGACCATGTGGCTGAAGCCCCTGCTGCCCCGGCTCCTGCCCCGGGCCCGGCCGCGGCGCCCGCTCCGGCACGTCGCCGCCCCCCGAAGTCGAAGCAGGTCACCCAGGAGGAGAGCCTGTTCGCCGAGCCCGCCGTTCAGGCCGTAACGGCCCCTGCCGCACCCGTCCGGCAGGCCGAACCCGCTGTGCCGTCCGATCCCCGTACCACGCTCGTGGACGCGCTGATGTCCTCGGAGATCTTCGAGGCACAGCTGAAGCTCGTCGGCCGCACGGTGGACCTGGACAAGGTGCGCGCAGCCGTACGGGAACTGCTCGCGTCGAGGACGTTGCCGCTCACGGCTCTGGCACAGCGTGCCGGGGAGCGGCCCGTGCGCGCTGCCGGGTTCGCCGCGGTACTGCGGCAGCTCCTCAACCACGACGGCGAACAGGTGCTGGAGATCCTGCCGGACAACCGTACGCTCCGGCTCAACGAGCCGTTGCTGAAAGCTCAGTTCGGCCTGTGAGAGGGGCGGTCGCGTCGGCCCGTTCGGAAGCGGAGCCGAGCGGGACAGTGACCGTGGGAAACTGGCAGAGTGAGTGAACAGCCCTCCTCCGCATCCTCCGCCTCCGGCGTCACGGTGTCGCCCGCGCGGCGGCGGGCCGTCGTCGACGCGCTGCGGCGCGGTGCCGTCCCCGACAGCGGTCTCGATCTCTTCGCCACGGGACTCGACCGGTTCGAGGCGGCCGTGGACGGCGAGCTCGACGCCGTGGCCGCGGGCGGATCCGCCTTCAAGGCCGTCCGTGGCGAGTACGGCAGCGGCAAGACCTTCTTCGCCCGCTGGCTCGGCGAACGTGCCAAGCGCCGCGGCTTCGCCGTCGCCGAGGTACAGGTGTCGGAGACCGAGACGCCCCTGCACCGGCTGGAGACCGTCTACCGCCGGGCCACCGAGCGCCTGGCTACCGCGAGCTTCCAGCCGTCGGCCCTGCGGCCCGTCGTCGACGCGTGGTTCTACGCGCTCGAAGAGGACGCCCTTGCCGCCGGCGCCGACGACTCCCGGTTGGAGCAGGCCGTCGCGAAGCTCCTCGACGACCGCCTTTCGGAGGTCTCCCGCGGTGCCCCCGGGTTCGCCGCCGCACTGCGCGGCTACCACTCCGCGCTGGGCGCGGACGACGAGGCCACCGCCGCGGCCGTTCTCGCTTGGCTCGGCGGCGAGCCACATGTGGCGGCCGCCGCCAAGCGCGCTGCGGGGGTCCGTGGCGACCTCGACCACTTCGGCGCCCTCGGTTTCCTTCAAGGGCTGCTGGCCGTTCTACGCGACAGCGGACACCCCGGGCTCCTTCTTGTCCTCGACGAGGTGGAAACCCTGCAGCGCGTGCGCTCCGACGCCCGGGACAAGGCGCTCAACGCCCTTCGGCAGCTGATCGACGAGGTCCACTCCGGCCGATTCCCCGGCCTCTACCTGGTGATCACCGGAACTCCCGCGTTCTACGACGGCCCGCAGGGCGTACAGCGTCTCGCGCCCCTGGCTCAACGCCTGGCCACCGACTTCTCCACGGACCCACGCTTCGACAACCCCAGGGCCGTGCAACTCCGTCTTCCCGGCTTCCAGCTGGAGACGCTGACCGAACTCGGCCGCAAGATCCGCGACCTGTACGCGACAGGCAGCACCGACCCGGAGCGGGTGCGATCCGTCGCCGACGACGCGTACGTGGCCGACCTGGCCCACGCCGTCGGCGGAGCCCTGGGCGGCAAGGTCGGCGTCGCCCCCCGCCTCTATCTGAAGAAGCTCGTCGGCGACGTCCTCGACCGCATCGACCAGTTCCCCGACTTCGATCCTCGCGTGTACTACCGCCTCACCGTCGACCGCACTGAACTCACCGACGCCGAGCGCCACGCCGCCACCCTCCCGGTTGTCCCCGCGGCCTCGGCCGACGAGGTGGAGCTCGACCTGTGAGCGTGAGCGGAGCAGCGGACGCCGACCCTGTCGACCGGCTCGATCCAGTCCTCCTCCACCACATCGTCAACACCCTCGGCTGGCCCGGCCTCAGGCCCCTGCAGTCCTCGGCGATCGGACCGCTCCTCGACGGCGAGGACGCCGTACTGCTGGCGCCGACGGCAGGCGGCAAGACCGAGGCCGCCGCATTCCCTCTCCTCACTGCCATGGCCCGGAACGGCTGGTCCGGCACCTCGGTTCTCTACCTCACGCCTCTGCGTGCCCTGCTCAACAACCTCCAGCCACGCCTGCACGCCTACGCCCAGTGGCTGGGACGCACGGCGGCGCTCTGGCACGGGGACACGGCTGAGGGCGAACGGCGGCGCCTGCGCCGTGAGCCACCGGACGTCCTCCTCACCACACCGGAGTCCCTCGAAGCACAGCTCATCAGCGTCAAGACCGATCACGCCCTGCTGCTCGGCGGGGTCCGGGCGGTCGTCGTGGACGAGGTGCACGCCTTCGCCGGGGACGACCGCGGCTGGCACCTGCTGGCGGTCCTGGAACGACTCCAGCGGCTTACTGGCCGGCGGTTGCAGCGCATCGGCCTGTCCGCCACGGTCGGCAACCCGAAGGAACTCCTCGCCTGGCTCCAAGGCTCAGGTCGCGGTCGAATGCCCGGCCAGGTCATTGCCCCTGGCGTCGACCTCGGCCCGACAGCCACGACGGCGGAACCTCAGCCGCATACATCTGAACCCCCGCTCGGTGAGATCGAGTTGGATTACGTCGGCTCGCTGCCGAACGCAGCCACCGTCATCTCCGCCCTCCACCGGGGCGAGAAGCGCCTCGTCTTCTGCGAGTCCCGTCGGCAGGTCGAAGAGCTCGGGCAGGCACTGCGGGCACGCGGCGTGACGGTCTTTCTCTCGCACTCGTCGCTCTCGGCAGCCGAGCGTCAACGCTCCGAGGAAGCCTTTGCGCAGGCACGCGACTGCGTGATCGTCGCCACCTCCACGCTCGAACTCGGCATCGATGTCGGCGACCTCGACCGGGTGATCCAGATCGACTCTCCCGCGACCGTCGCGTCCTTCCTGCAGCGCCTGGGCCGTACCGGACGCCGGTCCGACAGCACGCGCAACTGTCTCTTCCTTGCCACCTCCCACGACAGCCTCCTCCAGGCAGCCGGGCTGCTGACCCTGTGGGGCAGGCACTGGGTGGAGCCGGTCGCCGCACCACCGGGACCGCAACACCTCGTCGCCCAGCAGTTGCTCGCCGTCGCCCTCCAGCGCCACAAACTGCCCGCCGCGGACTGGCACGAGGAGTGGAACGGCCTCGCTCCCTTCGACGCATCCGCCCGGCCTGTCCTCGACCACCTCGTCACCGAAGGCTTCCTGGAACAGGACAGCGGCATCTACTTCATCGGCGAACAGGCCGAGAAGCGCTTCGGTCGGCGGCACTTCATGGACCTCACCGCGTCGTTCACCACACCGCCCCAGTTCACAGTCCTGCACGGACGTACAGAGATCGGGCACACGGATCCGGCTCTGCTGGTCGAGGAACACGAGGGGCCCCTGCGACTGCTGCTCGCCGGGCGCAGCTGGCACGTGACGTATGTGGACTGGCGTCGGCATCGGGTCTTCGTCGACGCCGCAGAGTCGGGCGGGGTGGCCAAGTGGCAGACCGGCACCGTCCGCGGCCTGTCGTACCGGCTTGCCCAGGCGATGCGCGAGGTCCTGCTCGGCACCGACCCCGCGGTCGGCCTCACCCGGCGCGCACAGGCCGGTCTCGTGGAACTACGGGAAACCGAAGGCCGGTTCGCTCACCCGGAGGCGACCTTGATCACCCGCAGCGGACGCGACGTACGGTGGTGGACCTGGGCCGGTTTCCGCGCGAACGCGACCCTCACGGCGTGGCTGGCCGGCGCGGTCGACCCGCTGCAACGGCCTGCGGACTCCTACGTCCGGCTCCGCCACGACCTGACCCGCGAGGAGTGGAACCAGGCGCGAAGCACGCCGCGGAGGGAGGAGCTCCCGCAGGTCTCTGCGGCCGCCGTACGTGGCCTCAAGTTCTCCGCAGCGCTCCCCGATGACCTCGCCGCCAGCGTGCTGGCCGCTCGCCTTGCCGACACGGATGGGGCCGATGCTGTGCTATCCCAACGTACGCGCTGGGAGAGTGAACCGGTCTGACAACGGCGCCGAACCTGGCACGCAGCACACCCAGTGACTGGATTGCGCCCTTTCGGTGCGCATCACCCCAGCTCACGCTGGTTCCACACCGTCGCGGGGCAGTGTGGAGGGGGCCGGCATGTCCGGACCGCTGTACGTGCCAGTCCTTCCAGTGCGCGCCCATGCCGTGGCAGCGATCAAGGGCCTGGCCCCAGGGATCCGTGATCGGGTGGCCCCGGTGTGGACGCTGCCGATCATCGTGGGCGAGGACGCCGGTCAGCTCGAAGTGGCGGTGGACAAGGAGCTGAGGCGCATCGCGAGCGTCCACAAGTACACGGCGGCATGGCTGGATGCGCCGTACGCTGCCCTCGATGAGGCCCCCTACGGACATCTGCTCCCTTTCTACTGGTCACACGCGGCGCTTCGACCCGTCACCGATCGGGCCCTTCCCCCGTCCCACCAGGCTGTGGCCATGGAGTGTGCCGGTGAGGGCGGTGGCGGCCTCGGAATCCGCATACGCTTGCCCGGCGGGGGGAACGACGAACTCGCCGAGCGCACAAGGGCGCTGCTGGCGCGAGTGGATCCCGACGTGGCCGTGGATCTCCTCCTCGACCTTCACACCGTCCTGCGCATCCACCCCGACGCGGCCAAGGAAGCACTGCGCGCACTCGACATGCTGGTTCCACTCGCCGTATGGCGCACGATCGCCCTGATGGCGGGCGGCTTCCCGGACGAGGTCGACAGGGTGCTCGACCGAGACCGGGGCGAGGCCGAGCGGGCGGACTGGGACACCTGGCACGAGTTACGGGCGAGTCGGCGATCCTACGCGCAGTTCGTCCGCTACGGCGACTACGGCATCCTCGCCGCACGCAACCTGGCGCGATCGGCGGACGATACCGACCGGTCTCCCTACGGATTACTGCGGTACACGACGGAACGCACCTTCCTGCTCGCAACGTTCTGGGCCGAGAAGCGGGAAGAGACAGGAGCCACCCGCGAGGCGGCTCGTTGGATCACCGGATTCCCCGACTTCCGTGGCTCGGGTGCGAGTACGGGCGACCGCTTGTACGAACAGTGCGCCCGCACCACGGACGCCAAGGGCACGTGCAAGGGTGGAACACCATGGGGAACATCCAGCACATGACCTATGTGGTCCGTTGCTTGTTCCGGTTGGCTGACTGACCGCGACGCGACGCCGCGAACTCTCAGAGGCCGCTCAGCGATTGCCGCAGATCGTGCGTGAACGCCTGCCAGGATGCGAGCTGCTGGACCGGCCCTTCGCGATCCAGCATCTGCAGCAGTCGTGCTCGATTCTCTGGGAAGCGCCTTTGGAGCTTCTCCAAGCGGCGCCCTTTCTCCTCGCTGGCAGTAGCGATTGCCTGCTTGAGGAGTGCCTTGGGATCTGGCACCGACTCGACCCGGGCCGGCTTTGGGAGGTCGAGTGCCACCTTGCCATTGGGGTTCCCCGCCACTTCGCGGATAGCCGCCTGGTTCAGAAGCAGCCAGGCTTCCAGCATCCGTACCGGGATAACGGGCACGTGTGCCAGGCCAGGGCTCACCTCATTGACCGCTTCGGCGATCTCACTGCGCCGCCGCTCCGGGGGGTTGCCGTCGGAGTCGCGGTGGATGATGACGAGGTCGTACACCTGCCCCTCGTCGCTGAGCCACTGTGCGGCGCGCAGCTTGTCTCTGACAGAGTGGCCCGGCTTGTGCGGGAGGCGGTTCAGATCGGGAGGCGTCACAAGGATCTCGCGGCCCATTTCTGCCCCGATCTCCTCGATGTGATCGCGCAGGCCAATGTCGCTGGACCCTTCACAGAGATAGAGGGCGTGAATAATCACGAGGTGCTCCCCGCGAGAGTCAGCCGGGCTTCTGGCGGAGATGTGAGGTAAGCGAGGATGTCAGCCTTCGTCCCGTAGCCCTTCTCGGCACCGCCCGCCCGCCAGGTGCTGGCGAGGGGCCGCAACCGCAGACCGCGTGCGGCCTTGCCCATACCCCGGGGGATGCTCGCGGTGTCGGCGATCAGCAGGTCGAAATCGTCCACGAGCTGGACGACACCCGGGGAGTGGGTGTTGATAAGGACTTGTCGGAAGGGGTTGTCCTCGTCCACCGGTACGGAAGGATCCACCGCCAAATCGCGCACCAGGTTCACCATGGCAGAGAGATTGGCCGGGTGAATGCCATTCTCCGGCTCCTCCATACACAGCAGCCCGTGCGCCTGTGGGTCCTCCAGCAGTACGCACAGGGCCAGGAAGCGCAGGGTTCCCTCCGACAGGCTGCGCGCCGGGAGTACCATTCCGTCGATCTCATGGAGCTTGATGGTCAGCAGCTCGCGTGTGTCGTCGGCTTCGACGTGCAGCGTCTTGACGTGCAGTCCGGACAGATCCGACAGGCGCCCCGCGACCCGGGAGTAGACCCGGGCGGGGTCGTCCGGGAACTTCTTCCGCGCGATCCGGTCCAGGCTCCGTGGCAGATGCAGGCCATCGGGCTGCATCTCGCTGGGATCGCGGTAGTTGTCGGACGTGCGCAGGGCTGAGGGTTCGAGGGCGAGCCGGCGCCACGACTGCATTTCCCGCCTGGCTGCCAGGATGGTTGGATCGTCGTTCAGATTGATGGTGGAGAGCAGGGTCTTGGCCGCGCGGCTTGCGGGTGCCGGACGTGGCTGCCCCTTGCGGCCGCCGTCGGCGTGAACGCGGATGACGGCGCCCGCCTCAAGAGCAGGGCTTGATCAAGTTCCGTTGAGGTCGGGCTTGTAGGTGATGCCCAGGATGGGGAGGGCCCGTTCGGGTTGGTCGCGGATGGCGCGGGTG
>NZ_JBIRUY010000062.1:0-25945 GCF_044335305.1 Streptomyces sp. NPDC020490
GTCGGGCCCCAGCCATGCCCACTCCTCGACCAGCAGCCAAAATCGCGGGCCCCCGAGATCAGCCCAGCTCAGCCACCCCAACCGAAACGGGGAGGCTAGGAGAAGACGTGCACGCTCTATGGCCCGCGCTCCGGCAGGCACGCCCTGCCCGCGCTGTCAGTCCGGAACTTGTGGCTCTCTACGACCAGCGGGCGGACATCCCCGTGTCCACCTTCGTGGACATGCTGACCCAGGCGCGCGAGCACATCGACGTGCTGGTGTACGCCGCCGTCTTCCTGCACGAGGCGTACCCGCGGCTCAACGACTTGTTGCGAGAGCGAGCGGAGGACGGGTGCGCGGTCCGTATCGCGATCGGCGACCCGGACAGTACGAATGTCCAACAGCGCGGCGCGGAGGAGAGGTTCGGCCACGGGATCGAGTCCCGTTGCCGACTCGCCCTCATGCACTACCGCCCGCTTGCCGGGGTACCTGGCATCGAGGTGCGCACCCATGCCACCACGCTCTACAACTCGATCTATCGTGCGGATGACCAAGCACTGGTCAATGCTCATGTCTGGGGCGTGAACGCCTACGGTGCTCCCGTGTGGCATCTCCGACGCAGCGGGAAGGGCGGCATGTTCGACACCTACGCCAGCAGCTTCGACGCGGTGCGGGAAACCGCGACGCCGGTACGAGAAGGGTGACCATGGCACGGACCGAGTACTACGACGACCCAGCGGCACCGGAACCGAACAGCCTGGTGGTCGCCGCGTCCGCCGTGGTCACCGACGACGAAGGGCGCGTACTCCTTCAACGCCGCAGGGATAACGATCTGTGGGCGCTGCCAGGTGGCGGCATGGAAATGACTGACTCACTCCCAGGAACGGCCGTCCGCGAGGTGAAGGAAGAAACCGGACTGGACGTAGAGATCACCGGGCTCGTGGGCACGTACACCGACCCTCGCCACGTCATCGCCTACTCGGACGGTGAGGTGCGTAGGCAGTTCAACGTCTGCTTCACCGCCCGCGTGGTCGGGGGCCGGCTCGCGATCTCGGACGAGTCAACGGAGCTGCGGTTCGTCCAGCCGGAGGAGATCGATCAGCTGCCGATGCACCACACGCAGCGGCTCCGGATCCGTCACTTCCTGGAACACCGTGACCGGCCCTATCTCGGCTGATCGCGCCCTCAGCACTCGCTTGAGGAGACAGGCGGAAAACTGCCATCCTGATCGGCCTCGCGCTGCCCGGGGAGCGGAGCGCCCGGCTGTCCCGGGATCGCAGTAGTCGGCACGGTGATGAACAGATCTGTCCAGTGTGCCCTATCGGCCGGTGATCACCGCTGGTCGTCCGGTCGCCGTGGGCGTCCGGTGACCGCGGGTCGTCGATCACCGTCGTCGATCCGCGTCAGTCGTCCGCGAGTTCGGCGACCCCCGTGATGCGGTGCAGCGGGTAGGTGCGGACCTCGTCCGCCGTGTGGTCGTACGCCGTCACGAAGCCGCCCTCGACGCGGATCGGGGCGATGACGCGCTGACTCGCGGTGCCCTCGGCGTTGACGTACCCGATCCACAGCGCCTCGCCGGTCAGGACGGCCGCCTGCACGGTGGCCAGGGTCTCGGCCGAACTGGTGCGGGGCAGCTCGCCGTTCGCCGCGGGGGCCTGCTTGCGCGGCGCCGTGGACGCCAGGTCGCCGGCCCTGACGGCGCGGACCGCGGCCGCGAGGAGGGTGGCGTCCGGCGTCGGCGGGCCCTCCGGGACCGGCTCCGGCGCGGTGCGCGGCGGGGTGCGGTAGGCGTCGGCGCGGGTGATCACCACGTCGCCCTCGGCCGACTCGGCGGCCGGCGCGAAGCCCATCGCCCGCAGCCCCTCCAGCAGGGCCGCCGGGTCGGCCTGGGCGGCCAGCACGGTCGGCGCGAGACGGCGCAGGCGCAGGGCGGCGGCGCGCCGGTCGGCGAGGATCTCGTTCAGCAGCGCGTCGTCGTCACAGCGCACGTACGCCGAGGCCGCGCCGACCCGCAGATGGCCGTGCCTGCGGGCCACGTCGTCGATCAGGTACGCCAGCGGCTGCGGCACCGGCGTGCGGGAGTGCGCGGCGAGGAAGGCGTGCAGGTCGGAGGCGGTCTGGCCGGCGTCCAGGGCACGCCGTACCGAGGCCGGCGTGAAGCGGTAGACCGTCGCCCCGCCCTTGGACTCGATGTCGGCGAGCACGCCGAGCAGGTCGGCCAGCGGCCGCTGGAGCGGGCCGGGCGCCACCGCCGTCAGGTCGGCCTGCAGCAGGACGTGGTCCAGCGGCTCCGGCAGCAGTGGGGCGAGCAGCCGGGCGGCGGCCGCCGAGGCGGTGGCCTGCTCGGCGGGGGAGAGGGCGTCGACAGGGGCCGGCGGGTGGGGGACGTGGTGCACGGGCAGCTTGTCGCCGGGGCCGGCCGGCTCCGGCTCCGGTCCCGGCCCGGGTTTCCTCGGCGCGGGCGCGCCCAGCAGCGCCCGCCCGTGCGCGGACAGGGCGCCCCGGCCGGTGACGCCCAGCGTCTCCGCCTCCGACAGCGCCCAGCGGGCCAGCCGGGCGCGCAGGTCGTCGTCCCGGCGCTGCGGGCGCTCCCAGTCCAGGCGGGCGAGCACCGAATCGGCGGACGGCGAGGTGCCCTCCGGCAGCCCGGCCAGCAGGGCCAGCACCCGGTGCCGTACCTCGGGCGCCGCGGACCGGTCGAGCCCCGGACCGAGCGCCGACAGTGTGCGGTCCTTCGCGTCCCGCCCGCCGACCAGCCCCGGCGTCCGGGTCGCCGTCAGCCACGCCCGGGCGAGCTGCGCCCAGCGCTCGGCGGGCGGGCGTTGCAGCCACTCGTCGTAGGCCGGGGTCGCCGCGTACCGCTCGTCGGCCTCCCCGTCGGAGGCGAGCAGGCCCGCCGCGTAGGCGAGTTCGACCCAGAAGGCGGCGACGGGCTCGGGCACGTCCAGGGCGACCGCGGTGCGCTTGAGGTCGCGCACGCTCAGCCCGCCCGCCCGCAGCACCGCGGGCCCGCCCTCGTCCCAGTCCTTCAGCAGCTCCTCCACCGTCGCCAGCGCCGTGTACGCCTGCCCGGCCGCCGTCGCGTCCACCACCTGCGGGCGGTGCGCGGCGGTGGGCTCCAGCGCGGGCGGCAGCGGCTCGACGGCGCGGTGCGCCCGGCCGCCGCGCAGGTGCAGGGCCACCTCGCGGGGCAGTACGACCGTGCCGGGCGCCGTCGGCAGCAGCAGGCCCCGGTCGAGCAGCCAGCGCAGGTGGGCCGCCGGATCCGCGGTGACCTGGCCGTACGGCGGCCCCCAGACCAGGCGGTCCAGCACCTCACGCGCCGGGGGCGGGGCCGCGTCGAGCAGCGCCGCCATCCGGGTGCGGTCGGTGAACAGTCCGGTCAGCGCGGTCACGGCGGAGACGGAGTCGTGCGTCGAGGCCAGCCCGGCCGCCGTCACGATCTCCTGGATGCGCCCCGGCGACATGCCCGACGTCGCCTCCCGCACGGTGGGGCCGAGCCCCGTCGGGGACGGGTGCTGCGGCGACGGCGAGAGCAACTCGCGGGCCGTGCGCACCAGTCGGAGCCGGTCGTCGCCGCCCCACACCAGCGCCTGCTCGCGCAGTGTGCCGAGGGCGCGGGGCAGCGCGGCGGTGACCGCCGGGTCGCCCGCGTCGCCGGTCATCAGCCCGAGCAGCTCCTCGTACGCCGCCGGGTCCGAGGCCACCGCCAGGGCCTGGGCCGTCTGCTGGGCGAAGCGGTCCAGCCGCTCCAGGGCCCGGACCACGGAGGCCCGGGTGCCGGCCCGGGTGGCGAGCTGGGTGAGGTCGGTGGGGACGGGGGTGACGAGGTCGGGGCGGGCGCGCAGGAGCGCGGCCAGGGAGGCGTCGTCCCTGACACGGAGGGCCTCTGCGAGTGAACGCGGGGCGGCCGGGGTGCTCATCCGACCCACGGTAGCGGGTGCCCGGCCCGCTGACCCGGGCCCCGGGCCCGCGCCGACCGGCCCGGACGTCCTCGCCCCGGCCGCGGCACGGCCCCGCGCGGCGCCCGTCACCGGGCCGGTCTGTGCCGATCTGCGCTACCTTCGTGCCCACGTGGTATCCAACACGCCCGCCCCGGAGGGGACTTCGTTGGGGATCGAGAGCGACCAGGTCGTCTACGAGTATCTGAGCCGCGTCGGCGACGTGGCTCATCAGCAGCAGTTGCCGTCCGCCACCCGCATGCGGCTGGTGTCCGAACTGCGCAACGAGATCGACCGGCGCCGGGCCAAGGCCACCGCCGACTCCCCGGCCGCCGTCCGCCGCATCATCGACCGGATCGGCAGCCCCGACGAGGTCGTCGCCGCCGCGGGCGGGGTCGGCACCGGGCCGGAGCCGGCCCCGACGCCGACGCACGTGCCCGTGCAGCGGGACGGCGGGACCGCCGACGACGCGGGGGACGGCGGCCGGCGCAAGGGGCTGCGCCGCGTCGTGCCGCGCCCGCGGCCCGAGCCGCCCGCCGCTCCCGACGCGGCGCCCCCGGCGGGCGCGCGGGAGCCCGGCGCCGGCGCGGCGCCCGCCGACTGGTGGCGGGTGGAGGGCAGGCCGTTCGTGGAGAGCGAGGTGCCAGGCTTCACGGGAGGCATCGAGATCCCGGAGCTGCTGCGGCCCCCACGCCCGAGGGAGCCGCAGGGCGAGGCGGACCCGGCCGCGGACAGGACCGGGTCCGCGAAGGCCGACCCCACGAAGGCCGGTCCCGCCGGAGAGGCCGCCGCTGATGCCACCGAGGCCACGGACGCTCCCGCCGCCCGCCGCCGCCTCGCCCTGCCGCTCTCCGGCCGGCGCAACCCGCTGCTGCTGATCGCCGCCGGGCTGCTCGTCGTCGGCGCGGTCCTCGGCAACTGGGTCGCCCTGCTGCTCGGCTGGGCCATCGCCTACGCCTCCCGCCGCCTGACGCAGAACGAGTCCAAGATGGCCGTCATGGGCATGCCTGGACTGGCGCTGGCGGCCGGCGCCGGGTGGCTGTGGGGCCGGGCGAACGGCCGCTGGGGCGACCCCATCGCCGAGGGCCACCTCAACGACGCGATCGCCCAGACCTGGCCATGGGTGGTACGAGCCGCGGCGGTCCTGTCGGCCCTGTACCTGACCTGGCGCTCACAACGCGAGTCGTAGTCCGCGGCTCGCACGAAAGGCGCGTCCCGCGCCAGGCCGCGACTCGTCGTACGGGGCCTGCGTGGCCCAGGGCGTGGGCCGTGGCCCGCGGCGGGAGGCCGTGGCCCGCGGCGGGAGGCCGTTGGCTCGCGGCTCAGAGCGGAACCCGCGCCGGGGTGCGGCTCGTGGCGCAGGGTGTGCCCGCAGGGCAGGAGGTGATCCGCGCGGGCCCGCGAGTCGTAGGCCGTATGGTGCCGTCCGGTGGCCGTCTGCCCGGCGGGGCGGGTGGGCACAATGGGCGGTATGGCCTTCGCGACCTCTCCCGCGCTCACTGTCGGCTTCGACCTGGACATGACCCTGATCGACTCGCGCCCCGGCATCCGCGCCTGCTACCAGGCGCTGTCGGAGCGGACGGGCGTGTACATCGACGCCGATCTCGCGGTCACGCGGCTCGGGCCGCCGCTCGCCGACGAACTCGTCCACTGGTTCCCCGAGGACGAGATAGCGGCCATGGGCGAGCTGTACCGGTCGATGTACCCGACGATCGCGGTGGCCGCCACGCCCGCGCTGCCCGGCGCGCGGGCGGCGATCGACGCGGTGCGGGCCGCCGGCGGGCGGGCGATCGTCGTCACCGCCAAGTACGAGCCGAACGCCAAGCTGCACCTGGAGCACCTCGGCATGGAGCCCGACGCGGTGATCGGCGACCTGTGGGCCGAGCAGAAGGCGCCGGCGCTGCGCGAGCACGGCGCCGCCGTCTACGTCGGCGACCACACGGGCGACGTGCGGGGCGCGCGCACGGCCGCCGCCGTGTCCGTCGCCGTGGCGACCGGGCCGTGCAGCCCCGAGGAGCTGACGACGGCCGGCGCGGACGTCGTGCTCGGGGACCTCACGGAGTTCCCCGGGTGGCTCGCGGGCTACCGTCCCGCCCGCGCCTGACGGCGCGCCACCGCGATCGACCGGAGCACGCCGCCGGCCGCGATGAGGAAGCCGACGCCCATGAGCATGCTCAGGCCGAACATGAACGGCGGAAAAGGCTTCGCGTGGAGGAAGAGCGGAGCAACTGTGACGAGTGTGGCCACCGCACCGACGAAGAACACGATGGCACCGGCACGGATCAGTCGGTCACCGGGCGCGGCGGAATTCGTTTGGGTTTTGTCACGCACCCCACCAGGGTAGTTCCCAGCGCGAAGGAACAACCGGGAGACGTCTTGTCACCCGCCTCAAGACCATTAGCCTTGGTAGCGGCGGGTCACGGACGACCCGCTCAGTGCTGTCAAGAGCCGTTTCCAGAAGCAGTTTTCCCGACGAGTACGAGGACGAGGACGAGACGTGCCCACCGGCAAAGTCAAGTGGTTCAATAGTGAGAAGGGCTTCGGCTTTCTCTCCCGCGACGACGGCGGTGACGTCTTCGTGCATTCCTCGGTCCTCCCCGCCGGAGTCGAGACGCTCAAGCCGGGCCAGCGTGTGGAGTTCGGCGTCGTCGCCGGGCAGCGCGGCGACCAGGCCCTTTC
This sequence comes from Streptomyces sp. NPDC020490, assembly GCF_044335305.1. NCBI lineage: Bacteria > Bacillati > Actinomycetota > Actinomycetes > Kitasatosporales > Streptomycetaceae > Streptomyces > Streptomyces sp. NPDC020490. Next base: position 6,600 of record NZ_JBIRUY010000062.1, read on the forward strand.
GGTGACCGTCCTCGACCCGACCCCCTCGGTCGCGGCCGCCACGCGCAAGAAGCCGGACGAACTGGCCTCCATCGTCCAGGACCTGACGACCCTCCTCGAGAACATCACCCCGATGCTCGAGAAGGGCCGCTACCCCGACAAGGCGTCCGGGAAGAAGATCGCCGGCCTGCTCCGCGCGGTCGCCGACCAGCTCGACGTCTGACCCGCCCGCTACGGGAACGCCAGCGCGTCCGCGCCGAGGGGCGGCACCAGCCCCTCGGCCGCCGCGCGGGTGAGCAGCCCGCGGACGGCCGCGTAGCCGTCGTCGCCCAGGTCGGCCGTGAAGTCGTTGACGTACAGGCCGATGTGCTGGTCGGCGACGGCCGGGTCCATCTCCTGGGCGTGTTCCATGACGTACGGGCGGGAGACCGCCGGGTCGGCCCAGGCCGCGCGGACGGACGCGCGGACGGAGTCGGCGAGCAGCGTCAGCGCCCCGGCGCCCAGGGACCGCTTGGCGACGATCGCGCCCAGCGGGATGGGCAGGCCGGTGGTCAGCTCCCAGTGCTCGCCCATGTCCGCGAGCTTGTGCAGGCCGTACTGGTGGTACGTGAAGCGCGCCTCGTGGATCACGAGCCCGGCGTCGACCTTCCCGTCCCGCACGGCCGGCATGATCTCGTGGAACGGCATCACCACGATCTCACCGACCTTCCCCGGGACGGTGTCCGCGGCCCACAGCCGGAACAGCAGGTACGCCGTCGACTTCTCGCTGGGGACGGCGATCGTACGGCCCGTCAGGTCGACGCCGTGGTCCCGCGTGAGCACCAGCGGCCCGCAGCCCCGGCCCAGCGCGCCCCCGCACGGCAGCAGCGCGTACTCGTCGAGGACGTACGGCAGGACGGCGTACGACACCTTCAGCACGTCGAACTCGCCACGCTCGGCCATGCCGTTGGTGATGTCGATGTCCGCGAACGTCACGTCCAGCCCGGGCGCGCCCGGGACCCGGCCGTGGGCCAGGGCGTCGAAGACGAAGGTGTCGTTGGGGCAGGGCGAGTACGCGATCCGCAGGGGCTGCTCACTGGTCATGCTTGTTCCAACTCTCCAGTACGGGCAGGAGCTTCCCGAAGCCGTCGGTCAGGGCGGCGAGGGCGTCGGCGATGCGCCAGGCGGCGCGGTCGCGGGGGCCCACCGGGTTGGACACCGCGCGGATCTCCACGACGGGCACACCGTGCGCCGCGGCCGCCTCGGCGACCCCGAAGCCCTCCATCGCCTCGGCGAGGGCGCGCGGATGGCGGGCGCGCAGCCGCTCGGCGCGCTCGGCGGTGCCGGTCACCGTGGAGACGGTGAGTACCTCTCCGGTGCGGGCCCCGGTCACGCGCGCGAGGTCTCGTACGAGTGAATCGGGTGGACTGTGGGTGACGGTCCCGAAGCCCAGCTCGGTGACCGGCACGAACCCCTGCGCGGTCTCGGCGCCCAGGTCGGCCGCGGTGATCCGGTCGGCGACGACGAGCGAGCCGACGGGCGCGGCGGGCTGGAAGCCCCCGGCGATCCCGGCGGAGACGACCAGGGTGTACGGGGCGCCGTCGAGGGCCGCGGCGGTCAGGGCGGCGGCGGTACGGGCCCCCGCGAGGGCCGGCCCCACGCCGACCGCCGTCAGATCGACCGCCGTCGGACCGGCCGACGACTCACCGGCCGCCGTCACGTCGGCCGCCGACTGGCCGGCCGCCGACTGGCCGGGCGTCGGCTCACCGGCCGTCGGCTCACCGGCCGCCGGAGACAGCCGGTGCAGGACCGCGCCCGGGAGCCGCAGCTCGCGGAAGGACCCCGCGAACGCCTGTGCCACCGCGTCCCGCTCGACGGGGACGGCGGTGGCCACCAGCACGCGGAGCCCGACGGCAGCGGCAGCGATCAGGCGTCCTTCTTCAGCTTGAACGACCACAGCCCGGTGACCGTGTTGCTGCCCTTCTTGCCGTTGCCCGCCTTGATGGAGACCAGGGTCGAGTTCCCCTGGGCGCCGTACTGGGCGTTGAAGAAGACGCTGCCCGGGATGGTGCGGTAGGTCTTGGTGCTGTCCTCGGTGAGCGGCTGGCCGTTCATCAGGATCGTCCACCGCTTGTCGGCGATGTCGGGGTCGACGCCGAAGCGGACGGTCTCGTCGGGGTCGACCTTGATGGACTTGATGTCCTTGTCCTTCAGGCACTTCGTCAGGTCCGCGACGCTCAGGCCCTTGCCCTCGCCACCGCAGGTGGCCTCCTCGCTGACCGAGGAGGAGCCGACCGTGATCGTCGACAGCGGCGTCGGCTTCTCACAGGCCGACAGGACGAGCAGTCCGGCACAAACGGCGCCGGCGGCGGCGACGGCGCGGCGGCGTCGCACAGCGGATTGCATCGAGGTCATGGCCGAAGGCTATCGGGCGGCCCCGGCGCCGCGACCAGGCGGGGTACGACGTGCCCGTGCGTTACGCCACGCGGGGCCGTGCGGAGCCCCCGCGCCGGGCCGCCCCGATCAGCCCGCGGAAGGTGCTGAGCCACCCCAGGGCGAGGACCGCGGCGGCCACGCACAGGCCCGCCGTGCCGTTCAGCGGCATCACGATGCCTATCGCGCCGCCCAGCACCCACGACACCTGCATCAGCGTCTCCGAGCGGGCGAACGCCGAGGTGCGCACCAGCTCGGGCACGTCCCGCTGGATCAGCGCGTCCAGCGACAGCTTCGCCAGCGCCTGCGAGAACCCGGCCACCGCGGTCAGGCACGCCACCAGGAACGCGCCGAAGAACACCGCCGCCGTGATCGCCGCGCCCAGCACGAACGCCAGCACCGTCACGATGATGATCTCCGGCGCCCGGGCGCGCAGCCACGCCCCGACCGCCGTGCCGAGCGCGTTGCCCGCGCCCGCCGCGACGGCCACCATGCCCAGCGACACGGCCGCGCTGGAGCCGGTCAGCGGGTGCTCGCGCAGCAGGAAGGCGAGGAAGAACGTCAGGAAGCCCGACAGCCAGCGCAGGGCGGCGTTCGCGCCGAGCGCGTGGGTGACCGCGAGACCGACCGTCCTGAGGCCCGGGCGCTTGACCGGCTTGAGGTGCGGCCCGTGCAGGTGCGCCTCGTCCGCGGCGAGCAGCGCCACGTCCTCGCCCTTGGCGGAGTCGACCTTCGGCGGCAGCGAGAAGGACAGGAAGGTGCCCACGACGAAGATCACGAAGGCGCCGTAGAGCGGCCAGCGCGGACCGATCGCGTGCAGCCCGGCGCCGATGGGGGCGGCCACCCCGGTGGCCAGCAGCCCGCCGAGGGTGACCCGCGAGTTCGCCTTCACCAGGGAGAACTTCGGCGGCAGCAGACGCGGCACGACGGCGCTCCTGACCACGCCGTACGCCTTCGAGGCGACCAGCACGCCCAGCGCCGCCGGATACAGCTGGATGCTGCCGGTGGAGACGGCACCGGCGATGATCAGCGCGAGCAGCGCCCGGGCCAGCATCGCACCCGCCATCGCGGCGCGGCGGCCGTGCGGCAGCCGGTCGAGCAGCGGCCCGATCACCGGCGCGAGGACGGTGAAGGGCGCCATGGTGATCGCGAGGTAGAGCGCGACCCGTCCGCGCGCCTCGTCGGTCGGCACGGAGAAGAAGACGGTGGAGGCGAGGGCGATCGTGATCATCACGTCGCCGGCGCCGTTCACGCCGTGCAGTTCGATCAGCTTGCCCAGGCCGGACTCGCCCGCGCCGTGCGCGTGGGTGGCCTTCCTGATCCCGCGCGCGGGCCCGGTGAACGGGAAGTGCAGGGCACGGCCGACCGCGCGGACGGACCCGCCGAACCGGCCCGAACCGCCACTCCGGCCCTTCCCCCTGACCCCACCCACACCGGCGGTTCCCTGGGGCGTCCTTGCGGCTGCCACGACGCAATAGTGCCCCGATAACGGTGTGCGTAGTGCGGTTACCGCGCGTATGGAGCCGACCGGTCTCGTGGAGAGGGACCTTTTCCGACCCGTCGGTGTAGGCCGCGCGCACGCGAGAAGGTAGCGTGCCTATCTCAGCCATCCCGCAGAATGGATGGCAGAGGTGCGCCCGAGCGCGATCGGGCGCGGACGTCGACGCGGTCCCCGGGTCCGCTCCGTCTGCCCCGCCGCCGCCAGGCAGCCGCACCTGTGAGACGGCGTAGGAGAGAAGCGATACCTGTGAGCGCAGCGACCACGCGAAGCCGCACCCCCGACCGCCTGTGCGCCGAGGCCGTCGACCTCGCCCGCGCCACAGCCGAGGAGGCCGCCGCGCCGGGGATCGTCGGCGAACACGAGGGGCTCGTGTCCGAGGGCGACCGCGTCGTGACGCACTTCTTCGCCTGCAAGGAACTCGGCTACCGCGGCTGGCGCTGGGCGGTGACCGTGGCCCGTGCCTCCCGCGCCAAGGTCGTCACCGTCGACGAGGTGGTGCTGCTGCCCGGCCCGGACGCCGTGCTCGCGCCGGAGTGGGTGCCGTGGAGCGAGCGGCTGCGCCCCGGCGACATGGGGCCCGGCGACCTGCTGCCGACCGACGCCGAGGACCTGCGCCTGGAGCCCGGCTTCACCGGCGAGGACGAACCGGCGCCGAACGCGGCCGTCTCCGCGGACATGGCCGAGCTGGCCGAGGCGGAGGACGCGGAGGTCACGGCGGGCACCCCGGCCACCCTCCCCGTCGTCCCGTCCCGCGGCTCCATCGCGGCCGTCGCCGAGGAACTGGGCATGCGCCGCGCCCGCGTCCTGTCCCGGTACGGGCTGCACACCGCCGCGGACCGCTGGGAGGACGCGTACGGCTCCAAGACCCCGATGGCCCAGGCGGCACCGGCGTCCTGCGTCAGCTGCGGCTTCCTCGTCCGCATCGGCGGCTCCCTGGGGCAGGCCTTCGGCGTCTGCGCCAACGAGTTCTCCCCGGCCGACGGCCGCGTGGTCTCCCTGGCCTACGGCTGCGGCGGCCACTCCGAGGCGGCGATCATGCCGAAGACCCCGCAGCCGGCCCCGCCGGTGATCGACGAGACCAAGGTCGACGTCTTCCCCCTCCGCCCGGCCCCGGACTCCGGCTCGGTCCCGGCAGTCACGGACGAGGCCGCGGCGGAACTGGGCCACTCGTAGGCCCCGGCGGCCCGCCGCCGCGCCGACCGGCCGGCCCGCGCCCACCCGGGCACGGGCGCGGCTCACCGCTCCGTGAAGATCTCCTCGGCGGTGGGGGCGGTCACGGCACGCCGGTGCCAGCGGCTCAGGGTCTCGAGGTCGTCACACCCGATGCCCCGCTCACGAACGGCTCCGGGGACATGGATGCCCCGCATCTCCAGCACCTCCAGGACGTCCCAGGCGGCCCGCTGAGCCTGTCCCTCGACGCGGCCTTCCTCCCGGATTTCTCGGGATAGGGGCAATTTGCAGAAGGAGAGGTCCACGGCCACCAGCTGCCTCCAGATATCTGCGGCGGGGTTTTTGCCAAGCCCTTGTGCAACGAGTCCGACGATCGGGTTGGCGAGCGCCGCAGGCTCGTCCCGCAGAGCCGCGGTCATCGCTTTGAGCATGGTCTCGATGGCCGGATTCGCGGCGTGGGTGATGGCGGACAGCGCGGCGAGTGCGAGGTCCTCGCGGACCTCGGCCGGGTCGGTGAGCACCGGCATGCTGCGCGGTCCCGTGACCAGCGGATGCAGGGTGAGCAGGGGCGACTGGGGATGCCCGAAGACCACCGGGCGCGCCGCCCATGCCACGATGGCGGGATCCTGGCAGAGGACCAGCAGCATCGGCTGCAACCGGTACTCCATGAGCAGGTAGGACGCGTAGTGCGCCCAGCTCGCAGGCTTGTCCGGGTCCTTCGAGCCCTGGGCCTCGACCGCCAGGAGCAGCGGCTCGTCGTGCTCCGTCTCCAGCCTGAGCAGAATGTCGGCCCGGCGTTCCAACGGGTGGGCCGCCTCGGTGACGTCGGTGGGCAGGATGGTGACCGATGTGGGCGGGGTGAAGTCGATGCCCAGCACGTCGGACACCCGGGAGAACAGCCGCGGGTGGTCCTGGAAGATGCGGTGCATCGCCTCGTGGGACGAACCGGCCATGGGGTCTCCTCAGATTCAGAAGGTGGGTTCCGGCGCCGAGAGGCGTACCTCGGCCCAGACGGTCTTGCGCGGGAAGCGCCCGTCGGACACGCCCCAGCGGTCGGCGAGCGCCTCGACGAGCACCAGGCCCCGGCCGGATTCGGATCCGGGGTCGGCGGAGGCGGGTCGGCGCCGGGGCGGTTCGTCGCCCCGGGTGTCGGTCACCTCGATGCGGAGGGTGCCGGCCACGACGTGGAGCGTGAGCCGGAAGTCCCGTCCCGGTACGCGGCCGTGGGTCGCCGCGTTGACGGCCAGCTCCGCGATGATCTGGCGGGCGGGGTCCAGCGGCAGGCCCCAGGAACGGAGTTGTTCCACTCCGAGCAGCCGGGCGAGGCGGGCGCCGCGGGGCGTCGGGGAGAGCCGCACGTGGAAGTGGCGCACGGGGGTGGCGGGTTCGGCGGTTTGCTGATTCACGTCACTCAGCGTGGCGGTGTCTGCTTATCGTGGATAGTGACTCAATGAGTGCGTACGGTCACTGTCCGGAGCTTGTCCGGTGCTGTCGGGGCTGTGCCGACGGTTGGTACGGGTAGGGCGCCGGGTGCGCGTCACGGACGGTTCCGAGGGAGAGGTGCGGCATGACGGCAGTCGAGGCGGAGGCGGGGCGGCTCAAGGACGAGGCGGACGAGCCGGGCTGGGAGGTCGACCCGGACGACGAGTGGGGCGTCGCGGTCATCACCACGGTGGGGCGGCAGGTGAAGCTGCGGCGCGAGGCGGTGGGAATGAGGGCCGCCGAATTCGGGAGGGCGGTCGGCTACGGCGAGGACATGGTCTACAAGATCGAGGGCGGCAAGCGGATCCCCCGCCAGGAGTTCCTGGACAAGGCGGACGAGGTGCTGGAGGCGGGCGGGCTGATCGCGGCGACGTGGGAGGACGTGAAGAAGGTCCGGTACCCGAAGAAGGTGCGGGCGCTGGGCAAGTTGGAAGCGCAGGCGGTTGAGATCGCTGTGTACCAGTCCAACAGCATCAACGGCTTGTTGCAGACGCCGGAGCACGCGCGAGCTGTGATCGGGGCGGCACAGCCGCCGTACTCCCCGGACGACGTGGAGCGCATGGTGGCTGCACGCATCGCCCGGCGATCGGTCTTCGAGCGTGACCCCGCCCCGGCACTCAGCTTCGTCCTGGAAGAGGGGGTTATGCGTCGGCCGATCGGGGGCACAATGGTGTGGCATCAGCAGCTCGAACGCCTATTGGAGGTGGGGAGGTTGCACAACGTCGTGCTTCAGGTGATGCCGATGAATTGTGAGACTCACTCCGGGACGGACGGCACCATCGAGCTGCTGAAGTTTGCGGACGGGACGGCGGTTGGTCGGGCCGATGGCGAGTTCAACGGGCGGCCGACCTCGGACCCCAAACAGCTGCGCATCCTTGAACTGCAGTATGGGACGATCCGAGCTCAGGCGCTCTCGCCACGGGAGTCGCTGGCCTTCATCGAGCAACTGCTGGGAGAAACATGATCCGCAAGACCACTGCCGGGGACGCCTCCGAGCTGGCGTGGTTCAAGAGCAGCTACAGCAGCGGCAACAACGGTGAGTCGTGTGTCGAACTCGCCCTCACCCCCAGCACCATCCACGTCCGCGACTCCAAGAACGTCGCCGGCCCCCGACTCGCCTTCGCGCCGGACGCGTGGGAGAAATTCGTCCCGTACGCGTCCGGAGCCTGACCGCACCGCTCGGTTCGCCTGCTACTCCACCAGCAGGCGAACCAATTGGTCGAGTTCCTCGGCGTCAGGGGAGTTCGCGATGACGGAACGGATCACCTGACGCAGCTTGACGAAGTTCTTGGATTCATCGAGGCCGAGCGCCGCGATACGAGCCGCTTCGGCTGCCCCGAGGTCGGCGAGCCGTTGGTGACCTGGAATTGCGGGGTCGAACTCCGGGATGGGGAGCTGCCATACAGCCTTGTCGATGTCCCGCTCGTCCTTGCCGTACGACATGAGGGGCCGGACGATTTCGGTCAGCGCGGGCGCATTGAGAATGGCGCAGAGGTACATGCCCTCCTCTCGGGTCGCCACCGTGCCCCAGTACAACTTGTGGTCGATAGCTACTTTTGAGTCCTCCACCAAAGCGGCTGACACATGCATGCCTGCCTTGCCGTACACCACCCGCAACGGCGTCCCGGGAAGCTGGGTGGACATGCCGCGGTGGAACTCAAGCCGTTCAAGCAGCGTCAAACGCTCGCTGCTCCGGTTCTCCAGCCACAACTCCTCCGCGTTGCCCCACCACTTCGCCAAGTCCGGATACCGGTCGATGTGGTCGTGGCCGCCGTGCAGCAGCGTGTTGCTGCCCTCGATGGGAAGCACCGCCTTGCGCGGCGCGAGAAGCCGGTACGGCAGCACGCTCTCCCCCAGCAGGACCGGGCGGACGAACTGCTTCTCGACCACGCCCTCCTGGTCGGGCAGGTCCTTCCACGGCTTCTTCTCCGTGCTGCTACGGGCCGACCGCACGCGGACCCGCCCGCTTCCCAGCCCCAGTGGACCGGCGTCCTGCTCCTGCACGAAGAACAGGACACGCGGCACGATCGTGGCCCCCTGCCAGAACCGCGAGCGATAGGGCGACGAGATCAGATCCTCGCCCACGTACTTCAGCTCCGCCGCCTCCCGCGTGACCCACCCCTGAACGTGTGCCCAGTCATGAGCCGTGGCCGGGATCTTCCCGGTCCACCGCTCCGTGTCCTTGGACAGCGGGACCGCGTCGTTGCCCAGTGCCGCCGCGCCCACTCCCGCCGCCTTCCTCCGACCGAAGATCACCGCGCTGCCGCGCGGGAAGAAGTGCGGGCGCAGGCGCCGCAGGTCCCAGGAGCCGGTGAACTCGACGCGTACGGGCTCGTTGGGGTCCGGGTAGTCGCCGGCGCGGAAGCCGGACCAGTACGGCCGGTCCAGGACGGGGTTGGGCACCACGAAGGCGAACTGGCCGTCCTCCGCGAGGTACTGCTGCACCGCCCTGGCGATGAACAGGCCGGAGAGGTCCTGGTGGGTCGCCACCTCGTCGCCCCGCCACAGTTCGCGGGACTGGCACATCTCCTTGAACCGCTTCTGCATGTCCTTCGGCATGTGCCGGTAGGACAGCCACGGCGGGTTGCCGATCAGCACGTCCACGCGGTTGTCCGCCATGGAGAGCCACATGGGCCGGGCGAGGTTGCGGACGTAGTACGACCAGATGTGGTTGCGGTCCTCGTCGACCAGCTCGCACAGGATCCGGAACGCCGCGGTGATCTCGTCCCGGTCGTCCGGATCGTGGATGGCGAGGACGTTGAAAAGACTCGTCAGCGGCGGCCTGGTGCCCTTCTTGCGGCTGGGATTGGCGGCGCGGTCGGCGAGTTCGTTGACGAGCCGGTCGAAACCCCTGGCGTCCTGGAGAAGGTGCTCGGAGAACCGCAGCTCGTTCTGGTAGTCGAGCAGGCCCCCGGTCTCCGTGCGGATCACCAGGTAGCCGTGGTCGATGAGGTCGGTCCGCTGCTGCCACTGGACACTGTCACCGAGGTAGACCGGGACCCTTATCTCCCCGCGCTCGTCGGAGGTGAGACGGTCGCGGCCGATGGCCAGCAGGTAGGTCACGCGGGCCAGCGCGACGGCGACCGGGTGCAGGTCGATCCCGGCGACGTGGTCGCTCACCGCGTCGAGAGCGTCCGCCAGGGGGCGGCCGTCGGTCGCGGCGGCCGTCAGATAACGGCGTACCGCGTGGAACAGGAACGTGCCGGAGCCGCAGGACGGGTCGAGGGCGCGCTGGTTCAGCGGGTCGGTCAGGACGTCGGAGACCATCTTCTCGGCCAGCCAGTCCGGCGTGTAGTACTCGCCCTGCTTCTTGCGCGTCTCGGGGGCGATCACCGACTCGTAGAGCACCTTGAGCACGTCGTGCTCGACGCTCGCCCAGTCGTAGCGGGACAGGCGGCGGGCGGTGGTGCGGACGAACTCCACGCCGCCCTCGACCTCGATCACCCAGCCGAAGAAGTCGGACTCGACGACGCCGTGGATCCCGGCCTGCTCGAAGAGCTGGCCCAGGACGAGCGTGGCCGGGGGGATCTGCCGGACGTCGTAGCCGAGGACCGAGTGCGCGATGATCCCCGCGGTGTTGACCAGGAGGGTGTGCTCGATGAACAACTCGTCGCTGTCCTCGAACTGGGCGCCCAGCGCGCTGCGCAGCAGCCGCGCCCACAGCTCCCGCTTGAGCTGGACCGTGGGCAGGTCCTTGTTCTCCTTGTAGAGCGCGGACAGCGTGGTGTAGTCGATGTCGTGGGAGATGCTGCCCGCGCCCAGCCGGCCCTTGATCACGTCGGGCGTCGGCTTGATGCCCTCGGCGGTGGCGAGGACGCCTTCGAGCCAGACCAGCAGTTCCAGTGGCGTGGTCCGGCGAGGTTTGACCTCGAAGCGGCCCGCCTGGACGAACGCCGAGCCGGAGAGGGCGTACGCCCGCCAGTCGGCGCCGTCGGTGAGGATGCCGACGTAACGCTCGCCGACCTGCTCGGCGCGGGCGCGTACGTACCCTTCGAGCTGCTTCTCGGCGTCCTTGAGGATCTTCGCGCTGCGCAGGTCCCGCTTGCACTCTATGGCGGTGAAGCCGATCTCGACGTCGATGCGCCGACCGTCGCCGACCTGGGTCTCCAGGTCCACGCTCAGGTTGTTCTCGTCCAGGTTGAGGCCGCCTTCCAGCAGCAACTGCCGGACATCCGCCTGGAGGGTCGCCTCCGAGCGCATGGGCTTGCGGTCGACGAGCCGTGCCAGCACCTTCTCCAGGCTGGTCTGCGGCGCTGTGGTCATCCACTCCCCCTTGACGAGACCGCAACGCCGGAGGGCGACGCGCGGTGAAGACGAGAAACTCCGGCCATTGTGCCGCAGCGCTCTGACAACGCCGGTGTGCCGGGCGTTCCCGGGAGGCCGCTGGAGGACGGGGGCGGGGGAGCGGGGAGCCCGCCTCACCTGTGTCCGGGGGCGCTGTCGAGCGGTACGAGGGCCGTCGGGACGGCGGTGGCGCCGGCGGCCGATGCCAGCGCCCGGCGGTGGCGGCGGAGCACCGCGGACTCGCCCAGCAGCAGGGAGCGCGGCCGGTAGGCGGGGCCGTGCAGGGAGCGCTCCAGCGCGGGGAGGTAGTTCCAGCGCACCGCCGGGTGCGCGGAGTGCGCGAAGTGGTACAGGTCGCCGTACGGCAGCCAGGTGCCGCGGGCGAGCAGGGCGAGGAGCGCGTTGCGCGGGTACAGCCGCAGGCAGCGGCCCGCCTCCACGGCGACGGGGGGTCCGGTCACCGGCTCCGGGTCGAACCAGCGGTGCTCGACGAGCAGGGACATCCACGCGAGCTGCGGGTACAGCAGCAGCCGGGGCAGCACAAGGGCGAACACGGCCGCCTCCCAGCCGAAGGCGAGGACCGCGGCCGCCGTCACCGCCACCGGCCCGGCCGTCCGCAGACGTCCGGCGCCGGGCTCCCGCCGGAGGGCGGCCAGGCCGCGCAGGGTGCCGTAGGCGCCGGACGGGGTGAGCGGGTGGACCATGCCGAGCAGGCACCGCGCCGTCGTGGCCCCGGGCCGCAGGCCGGCCGCGTGGAGTTCGGCCAGGTTGGGATCGGCTCCGGCGACCGTCGCGTTCGGATGGTGCTCGCGTACGTGCCGGCGCCGCCGTACGGACACGGGGACGAAGCCCAGAGGGATGTGGACGGCCGTCTCGGCGAGCAGCATGTTCAGCCGGCCGCTCCGTACCAGTACGCCGTGCACCGCGAAGTGGCTGACTTCTTGCAGGTGACGGAATTTCACCGCACCCGCGAGCGCGGCGGCCGCGCAGCCCCAGGGGCCACCGCGCGCGGCCACCCCGCACCATCCGGCGAGCTCCAGCCAGTGCCCGAGCAGCAGAAGTACGGGCGTGACGTCGTTCAGCCGCTCACGCTGGAGCCGCATCACCGAACGGAGCGAGTCCGGTGTGTGCCGTCCCCGCGCCGGGCTGGACCACCACCGGTCCGCCTGCCGCAGCGCGATCCCCACCGTGACAGCCATCAGAGCGGCCGACAGTGCCCCCAACGTCGTCCCCTTCCCCTCGTCCCCCACCGGGAGCGGCACGGGGCGGGGACGGCCGTCGGGACAGTGCCCGGCCGGCGGTCAGACCTCGGTCGGGTGGATGCCCGCCTCGTGCAGCACCTTCAGGTTTTCCCGGCTCAGCTCCGCGAACGCGCTGATTTCCGCCATGTGTGCGGCACCCGCGTACTCCACCGGGCCTTCACCCAGCAGCACCGCGGGGTCGAGTTCCGCCTCGTACACGACGGTGGCGTTGCCCTCCAGCACCGGCTGCCACACGCCCCCGGTCGTCTGGAGGAAGCTCCGGGCGACACCTCCCGGGTTGCGCACGGTCACCGGCCGCTCGGGATCGACCAGCCCGAGCCGGGACAGGGTGGCACGGGAGGCCGCGATGCCCGAGCCGCACGACGGGGTCAGCCCGGCCCCCCGCTCGTAGGTGTGGATGAACACCTCGTCGTCCGACAGCGGCAGCACGAAGGAGAGATTGGCACCGATCGGGAACACCTCCGGTGAACCGGCGACGCGCCGCCCGGTCTCGATCAGCTCGGCCTCGTCGTACACGTCGATCACCGTGATCAGGTGCGAGTTCGGCACCGCGACCGCCGTCACGTGGCGCGACGGGTGGAAGGCCGGAAGCAGCCGGTCCACGTACTCGCCGTGCGGTCCCGCCTCCGCCACGATCGGCTCGCCCGGAGCGAAATCGACGGCGGGCAGCTCCACCGACACCTGCCGCACGCCGTGGGACGTACGGCCCCGGTCACGCACGGTGAAGGAGTACGGCCCCTGCTCCACGACGACGGAATCCGCCTGGTGCCGGTCCAGCAGTATCCGGCCCGCGCACCGCATCCCGTTGCCGCACAGCAACGCCTCGGACCCGTCCGGGTTGTAGAACCAGGCCCTCGCCGTACCGTCGCCGTGATCTGCGACGAAGTACACGCCGTCACCGCCCAGCCCTCGCTTGCGGTCGCACAGCAGCCCTACGGCGCGGGTCAGCTCGTCCGCCGAGAAGTGGTCGAGCGGGGCACCGTCCACCACGAAGATGTCGTTCCGGGAACCGTGGGCCTTGGTGAGCGAGAGAGTGGACATCACGTACTTTCCGTCGCGCTGTGACTTCGCGCCGTCCCGCGAGGTCCGGACCGGCCGTGGTTCCATGCTAGCGAAGGCCGTTCGATGTCACGGAATGTGACGGACGGGGGAGGTGTGCGGCGAGCCGACCGGATCTCAGAGACGGGCCGCCGTCTCACGGACGGCAGCGGCGTCCCACGTCCCGGCGTCCAGCATGGGTCGGACGGTCGACTCGTAGGACTGGAGGGCGAACGGTGCCGAGTCCGGTCCATGCCCCCAGACGGACTCGAAACGGCCCGCCCAGCGCTCGACGTGCTTGAAGTACACGGAGCTGCGGCCCCGCCGGTAGTCGGCGTCTCCCTGCTCCTCCTCCAGGAGGACCGCCGCCTTCGACACCACGACGAAGTCCACGGCCTGGTCGGCCCGCAACCGGTCCCGCACGGCAAGCGCACACTGCACGCCCAATGAGCGGTGGTGATCGACGAGCTGGAGGAAGGAGCGGGCGAAGTCCTCCCTGGTGAGGTCGTCCTGCCAGCAGATGAACAGGCGTTGGACGGTCCCTCCCGCCTCGATCAGTCGCCGGTTGACGGTCAGATACTCCCGCCGCTGCGTCAGCAGATCGGGGCTGGTGGTGAGGTCGGCCGCCAGGACCCGCTTGGGTTCGGTCCGGGAGTCGATGAGGGCCTGGAAGAGCAGTACGGACAACCGGGGCACCTCGGACGCGTACACCTGGAGATGTCCGTCGGCGATCTCACCGAACCCGGCGATGAGTTCCCGTTCCAGCTGTTCACGGACCAGCGCGAAGTACCGGGCGTCCGCCATGTGCCGGTCGTTGGCCCGGCGGAGCTGGATGTAGATGCGGCGCAACCACATGTGGTTGGCGACCATGAGCAGCAGCAGTACGGTCTCCGCCGCCAGCAGAAGGTCCTTGAGCATGCTCTTCTCGGCGACCCAGGCCGCGACGGGAATGGCGATACCGGCGAGGCCCACCAGTGCGTTCAGCACCTGGGACGACAATGCCTCCGCCACACGCGCACTGAGGTCCCGGCGTGGCTGTGTGGTGGTTGTCATGCGCTTCATCCCCCAGGCGAGTGCACAGTCGCCCTACATCTTCGGTGCTCTGGTTACGGACAGGCAAGGGCTCTTTGCAGCCAGTGACGGCGTCCCGGTTGCTCGGTACCCCTGGCCAGTGCCTCCGGCAGGGAGCGAGCCCCGGGCGGCGACTGCCGGTTCCGGTGAGTCCAGGGGCTGATCCGGCCCCGGTTGCCCGTGCTTCGGGCGGGCGGCGCGTTCGTGCTCCGTGGGCGGTACCTTCGGGGTCACGCCGACGATGGAGAGTGAACGTGAGCAAGTTCGTGCGGCCGGCGGCCGAGGGGGCCGATCCGTTCGGTACGGCCCGTCTGCGCCGCGGTGTACTCGACGCCTGGGCCACCAGCCCCGCCCGGTTCCGCGAGGACGCCAACGCCGAGGAGGAGCTGGTCCTCGGCGGCTACCGGGACCGGCTCGTGGTCGAGCTCGCCCAGAACGCCGCCGACGCCGCCGCCCGGGCCGGCGTGCCCGGCCGGCTGCGCCTCACCCTCCGCGACGGCGTCCTCGCCGCCGCCAACACCGGCGCCCCCCTCGACGCGGCCGGCGTCGAGTCGCTGGCCACGCTGCGCGCCTCCGCCAAGCGGGACACCCCGTCGATCGGCCGGTTCGGCGTCGGCTTCGCGGCCGTCCTCGCCGTCACCGACGAACCCGCGGTCCTCGGCCGCCACGGCGGGGTGCGCTGGTCCCTCGCCGAGGCCCGCGACCTGGCCCAGGACGTCGCGCGCCACAGCCCCGGGCTCGGGGACGAGATCCGGCGCCGGGACGGCCACGTGCCGCTGCTGCGGCTGCCGTTCGCCGCCGAGGGCAGCGCACCCGGCCCGTACGACACCGTCGTCGTCCTGCCGCTGCGCGACGCGGCCGCCGCCGCCCTCGCCGAGCGCCTGCTGGAGGCCGTGGACGACGCCCTCCTGCTCGCCCTGCCCGGCCTGGCGGAGGTCGTCGTCGAGACGGACGACACCGTGCGCACCCTGAGCCGGACCGACGACGGCCCCTTCACCGTCGTCGAGGACTCCGTGCACGGCACGACCCGCTGGCGCACCGCCGTGGCGCACGGCCCGCTCACCCCCGACCTGCTCGCCGACCGCCCCGTGGAGGAGCGCCTGCGCCCGCACTGGTCGGTCACCTGGGCCGTCCCGGCGGAGTCCGACGGCGGCCCGGCCCGCCCGCGCACCGCGCCCGTGGTGCACGCGCCCACCCCCAGCGACGAGCCGCTCGGCGTCCCCGCCCTGCTCATCGCCTCCTTCCCGCTGGACAGCACCCGCCGGCACGCGGCCCCCGGCCCGCTGACCGACTTCCTGGTGCAGCGCGCGGCGGACGCCTACGCCGGGCTCCTCGCCGAGTGGCGTCCGGTGGGCGAGGGCGTCATCGGGCTGGTGCCCGGCCCGCTGGGCAAGGGGGAGCTGGACGGGGCGCTGCGCGCGGCGATCCTCGAACGGCTCCCGCGCACCGCCTTCCTGCCGCCCGCCGCGCCACCGGCCGAGGACCACGAACCCGAGCTCCCCGAGGCCCTGCGCCCCCGGGACGCCGAGGTCGTGGAGGGTGCCGGCGGCGACACCGTGCGGGTGCTCGCCGAGGTGCTGCCGACGCTGCTGCCCGCCGGGCTCGAGCGGCGCGTGGAACTGCGCACGCTGGGCGTGGCGAGGGTGCCCCTGACCGACGCCGTCGACCGGCTGGCGGGACTGGAGAAGGAGCCCGGCTGGTGGTGGCGGCTGTACGACAGCCTGGCCGGCGTCGACCCGGACCGGCTCTCCGGCCTGCCCGTGCCGCTCGCCGACGGGCGGACCACCATCGGGCCCCGGCAGGTCCTGCTGCCCGTCCCGGACGTCGCCGGCATCGACCCCGAGGTGCTCGCCCGGCTCGGCCTGAAGGTCGCCCACCCGGACGCCGCGCACCCCCTGCTGGAGAAGCTCGGCGCGCTGCCCGCGACGCCGCGCGCGGTCCTCACCACCCCGCAGGTGCGGGCCGCCGTCGCCGCCTCCCTCGACGACGAGGGCGCGCTGGACTGGGAGCGGGACGCGCCCGACGCGGAGGAACTGGCCGACCTCGTCCTGGCGCTGGTGCGGGACGCGGGCCTGCTCCCCGGCGACGAGCCCTGGCTCGGCGCCCTCGCGCTGCCCGACGAGGACGGCGAACTCGCCCCCGCCGGCGAGCTCGTCCTCCCCGGCAGCCCCTTCGCCCAGGTCGTCCGCGAGGGCGAACTCGCCGCCGTGGACGCCGAACTGGCCGAGAAGTGGGGCGGACAGCCGCTCGCCGCCTGCGGGGTGCTCGCCGACTTCGCGCTGGTCCGCGCCACGGACGTGGTCCTCGATCCGGACGAACTGGAGCCCCGCGAAGGGGACTTCGCCGAGCCCGACGACGCCGGGCTGCTGGACGCCGTCGACGTGTGGTGCGAGGACGTCCTCGACCGCTTCCCCGACTCGCCCGTGCCCCCGGTCGCCACGGAACTGGTCGCCGTGCGCGACCTGGACCTGGTGGACGACGACCGGTGGCCGCAGGCGCTCGCCCTGCTGTCCCGGCCGCCGCTGCGCGACGCGATCGTCCAGCCGGTGCGCATCCTGCTGCCGGACGGCACGCACGAGGTCGTACGGCCTTACACGGCCTGGTGGCTGCGCGGGCACCCGGTGATCGACGGGCGGCGGCCCGCCGGCCTCCTCGCGGCCGGCGGCGACCCGCTGCTGCGCGGGCTGTACGACGAGGCCGACGCGACCGGCTTTGACGACGAACAGGTGCTGCGGGCGCTCGGCGTACGGACGTCGGTGGCCGCGCTGCTGGCCGAGCCGGGCGGCGCCGCCGAACTGCTCGACCGGCTCGCCGACCCCGACCGCGAGGTCACCGGCGCCCAACTGCACGCGCTCTACGGCGAGCTGGCCGAACTCGATCCGGAACAGGTGACGCTGCCGGACGAGTTGCGGGCCGTCGTCGACGGGCGGGTGGAGGTGGTGGACGCCGCCGACGCCGTGGTCTGCGACTCGCCCGACCTGCTGCCCTTCACCCAGGGCGTCCCGCTGCTGCCGGTACGGCCGGCGCGGGCGGCCGAACTGGCCGAGCTGTTCCAGGTGCGGCGGCTGAGCGAGTCGGTCACCGGTGAGGTCGACTCCGAGGGCGCCGAGCACGACGTACCGGAGCCGGTGCGGGTGCTGCTCGGGGCGCGGACCCCCGAGACGTACGTCGAGCACGACGAACTCGTCGTCGACGGGATCGAGTTGGACTGGCGGCTGACGAACGACGGCGTCCTGCACGCCGCGACGCTGGAGGGCGTCGCCGCCGGCCTCGCCTGGGCCGCCGGACAGTGGCCGCGCCGCTTCGAGGTCGCGGCCCTGCTGGAGGACCCGTCACGCACTCAGGAACTGGCCCGGGACCGGTGGTTCGACTGACCGCGGGGAGCCGCCCCGTGGCCGTCTCCAAACTTTCTGAGTAATTTCTCCTCTTGCCGTACAACCTTTTCCTTCGATCCCCTGTCTGATCGTGTGAGCCAGCAGGCTCGACGATCGCTTGGGCCCCGGCGGGACGACGCGCCGTGGGGGACGACCACCGTCGGGGCCCTCTTCTTCACCAACGGGGATCGCATGCGCACACAAGCCATCGGAGCCGGCGCCTTGGGCGCCACTGCTCGCTCCGCCGTCACCGCACCGGCTACGCACACCGGCGGCGGGTCCGGCGACACCACGGCCATCGAGGCCGTCGTGGACGGCGACGGCCACTCCGACGTGCGGTAGCCGCGGCGGTCACCCCGCTCTTCCCTTCGCCGGGCACCCGGTACGTACCGGGGGCACCCCGCACGTACCGGGTCCTGGCATCCCACTTTCCCACCCGAGGAAACATATGCGTATTCGCGCCACCACGGCCGCCGTCTCCGGCGCCCTGGCCTTGTCCGCCCTCGCCGCGCCGGCCGCCCTGGCCGCCGACGCCCCCAAGGTGCCGGCGGGCGTCGCCGCCGCCTCCAAGACCGCCCACTCCACCTCCGGCAAGAGCGCCTTCAGCACCGCCGCGACCGGCACCCCGTACGACCTCGACGCCTCCTTCTCGAACGTCAAGGTCAACAAGGGCAAGAACATCGCCGTCGGCACCACCAACGTCGTCAAGGTGCCGGTGTCCTTCACCCTGACCCACGGCGTGGACGTCAACATCCACGCCGACGACTTCGTCTCCGCCATCGACCTGTACCGGGGCCCGTCCTTCCAGGACTCGATCTGGTACTTCGACAGCAACAACGCGGCCTGCACGGACACCTCCGACACCACCGCCTCCTGCACCGCCACCGTCGAGATCGACCCGGCGGAGCTGCTGAACGAGGACGCGGGCTCGTGGAAGGTGGCCGGCTTCGCGGTCGCGTTCAACGGCGAGGACCAGGAGAACCCGAACCTGGACAACGTCGGCGTCGCCGTCACCGACCCGGTCGGGGCCTTCAAGCTGCAGCGCTACTCCAAGCTGACGGTCAACGCCTCCCCGGAGCCGGTGAAGAAGGGCAAGACCATCACCGTCACCGGCAAGCTGTCCCGCGCGAGCTGGGACGACGGCCTGTACCACGGCTACGCCAACCAGTCGGTGAAGCTGCAGTACCGCAAGAAGACCTCCAGCACCTACACCACGCTGAAGACCATCAAGTCCAGCTCCACGGGCACCCTGACGACGACGACCACCGCGACGGCCGACGGCTACTACCGCTACAGCTTCGCGGGCACCACGACCACCCCGGCGGTCAGCGCCACGGGTGACTACGTCGACGTGCAGTAAGCACCGGCACGACCCGAGAGGCGGCCGCACCCGGAAGGGGACCCCGGGGGCGGCCGCCTTTTCGCACGTCGCAAGGGGTGCGCACGTCGCAGCAAGGGGTGTGCGCGTCGCAAGGGGTGTGCACTTCGCAAGGGGTGCGCAAGGGCCCGGCAACGGCTTCGTCATGTCCACCCCAAATCCGCGCGCGGGCTACAACCCGCCCCGTGCGCCGCGTATCTGATCATGCGAGTCAAGAGACTCCGAGATCACTTCTCCCACTTGGGGAACGCAATGCGCATACGTGCCACTGTGGCCGCCGTCTCCGGCGCCCTGGCCCTCACCGCCTTCGCCGCTCCGGCCTCGCACGCCGCCGACTCCGTCAGCTACCGGACGGAAGCCGCGAAGGTCCTCGCCGCGCACTCCGGCAAGACCGC
>NZ_JBIRUY010000063.1:0-25200 GCF_044335305.1 Streptomyces sp. NPDC020490
GGTTACATTCCGAACCCGGAAGCTAAGCCTTACAGCGCCGATGGTACTGCAGGGGGGACCCTGTGGGAGAGTAGGACGCCGCCGAACAATCTTTGAAAGGGTTGGGCCCGGAACTTCGGTTCCGGGCCCAACCCTTTTTTGTTGCCCGTCACTTGAAGTTCACGTTGCGCAACCACCATCCGCAGCATGGGTACTGCTGCAATGCTCAGAGCCGCGGGCGTCGGACCCGGTGACGAGGTCGTCGTGCCGGCGTTCGGGAACGCCGAAGTCGCCGAGGCCGTCGCCCTGGCCGGGGCGCTTCCGGTGTTCGCGGACATCGATCCGGTCACGTACTGCCTCGACCCGTCCGCCGCCGAGGCGGCGATAACTCCGCGGACGGCGGCCCTCGTTGCCGTGCACCGCTTCGGGCGGCCGGCCGACGTCACGCGACTGCACGGCGTCGGGCAGCGGCACGGGCTCCTGGTGCTGGAGCAGGGGGAGTCCGAGGCGCCGTACGACGAGGTGGCTCAGCGCAGGGAGCGGGCGGCCTACCTCGACGCCAGACTGCGGGGTGTGCGCACGCCCGACAGCGGTGAGGGGCACACCTACCAGCAGTACGTCGTGCGCGTGCCGGGGAACGGGCGGCCCGACCGGGACGCGTTCGCGCGGGCCGTACGGGCCAGGGGAGTCGAGTGCCGGGTGCCGGTGAAGACCCCGGTGCACCGACTGCCGGAGTTCCGCAGCCGCGTGGCGCTTCCGGAGACCGAGCGGGCGGCCGACGAAACCCTCTCGCTGCCCGTCGACGCCACCCTGACGCGGCGGGACATGCAGCGGATCGTGGCCGCCTGCAATGTGCTCGGAGGACTGCTTCAGCCCGCCTTCTGACGGAGTTGGGAGCAGCCATGTGTTCGGGGTATGATCTACTCCGTTGCCGCCGGGGGAAACCCCGAAAAGGCGACTGGCCCCTATAGCTCAGTCGGCAGAGCGTCTCCATGGTAAGGAGAAGGTCAACGGTTCGATTCCGTTTGGGGGCTCCAGATAAAAAGGCCCCGCCCTCTCGGGCGGGGCCTTTTCGCGTCTCTCAGTCCTTGTGGGGGACCGGAACCCGCATCGCCAGGATCGCCATGTCGTCCGAGGGCGCGTCCGAGGCGAAGCGCTCCACCGCGCGCATGATGCGGGCCGCCACCGCGCCGGCCGTCAGACCCGTACAGGTCGTGAGAACCTCGGCGAGGCCGTCGTCGCCCAGCAT
Organism: Streptomyces sp. NPDC020490; assembly: GCF_044335305.1. Classification (NCBI taxonomy): domain Bacteria; kingdom Bacillati; phylum Actinomycetota; class Actinomycetes; order Kitasatosporales; family Streptomycetaceae; genus Streptomyces; species Streptomyces sp. NPDC020490. The sequence goes on from NZ_JBIRUY010000063.1 coordinate 1,229, forward strand.
GCGGGTGCCCTCGCGGCGCTCGGTCACGCCGTCCGTCACACACAGCAGGACATCGCCGGGATCGAGGGTGACCGTCTGCTCGTACAGCTCCAGGTCCTCCATGACACCCAGCAGCGGCTGGGGTTCCGCCGCCGGTTCGACGGTGCCGTCCTGGCGCAGCCGGAGCGGCAGCGGATGGCCGGCGCAGACCACCTTGAGGACCGCGCTGCCGTCCTCCTGGGGCCACAGCTCGCCGTAGAGCAGGGTGAGGAAGCGGCTGCGGGCGCCCTCGTCGAGGATCGCCGAGTTCAGGCGCTCCAGGACGGCGGGGCCGCCGAAGCCCTCCCGGGCCAGCAGCCGCAGCGCGTGCCGGGCCAGGCCGGTGACCGCGGCCGCCTCCGGGCCCGTGCCGCAGACGTCGCCGATCGCGAAGCCGTAGGCGCCGTCGCTGATGGGGAACAGGTCGTAGAAGTCGCCGCCGACCTCGTTGCCCTCGCCGGCCGCGCGGTAGATGACCTCGACCTCCACGCCGTCGATCCGGGGGAGCTCCGGGGGCAGCAGACTGCGCTGGAGGGACTGGCTGATGGCCGTGCGCTCCGAGTACAGGCGGGCGTTGTCGAGGGCGAGGGCCGCGCGGCGGCTCAAGTCCTCCGCCAGTTCCAGGATCTCCTGGCGGAAGTGCTCGTCGGTGGGCTTGCCCAGTGTCAGCATGCCGATGACGCGGTTGCGGGCCACCAGCGGCAGTACGACGGTCTCGCCGCCGACCGCCGAGGCCGTGGCGAGGGTCGGCCCGATGCCCGAGGCGACCTGGTAGGTGGGGACGCCGCCGAGACCGAGGCTGCGCATCGAACTGCGCAGAGCGGCCTGGTGGGCCACCTCGCCGGGAGCCGGCCAGACACGGGCGCCGGGCGTCGGCACCGGATCGGGCGGGGGGAGCTTCGACAACAGTGACTTGATGCCGTCGATGAGTTCCTCGTCCTCGTGCAGGACGTAGGACAGGTACGGTTCGGAAGCCTGGTCGGCGATCGTGTAGACGGCGCACCAGGTGGCGAGGGTCGGGACCGTCATCTGCGCCATCAGGGCGAGGGTCTGGTCGCGGTCCAGGGTGCCGGCCAGCAGGTCGGAGGCCTCCACGAGGAAGCTGAGGGAGCCCCGGCGCAGCCGCTCCAGTTCGCCCAGGCGGGCCGACTCGACCGCCAACGCGATGCGGTCCGCGGCGAACTGGAGGCGCAGCGCCTCTTCGTTGGAGTACCGGCCGGGGGCCTCGGCCGCCACGCCGAGGGAGCCGGTGAGACGGCCCTCCACCTTGAGCGGGACCGTGACGACGGAACGCATGCCGGTGCCGGTGAGCAGGGGCACGGCGCCGGGTACGGCGGTCAGGTCGTCGTGGACGGCCGGCATGCGGGCGGAGCCGTAGCGGCCGGGGCCTGCCTCGACGGGGACGCGGGCGAAGCGCTGGCGGGCGGAGGGCAGGCCCGTCGAGGCGCGGACCTCCAGCTCGGTCTCGTCGTCGGTCGCCAGGAGCAGGAAGGCGGCGTCCGCGTCGAGCATGTCGCGGGCGCGCTCCACCGTGCGCTGCAGGAGGCCGTCGAGGTCGTCCGGGGCCGGGGAGCCGATGAACACCTCGAAAGGGTCGGCGCTCTGTCCCTCGGAGACGGTGGCCGTGTCCGAGGCGGGGACGCGCAACGGCGTCTGCAGCACGGCGCGTTCGTGGTCGCGGACCAGCAGGCAGACGGTGGACGGATCGCCGTCGGTGTCGCGGACGCGGAGATGGGAGGCGTACACCGGCAGGACACGGCCGTTGGCGCCCCTTATGCCGTACGTGCCCTCCCAGCGGGAGAGTTGGAGTGCCTCGGCGATGCCCGTGCTGGTGCCGGGGGTGTGCGGCCAGGCCGCCAGGTCGGTCAGCGGCTTTCCGACGACCTGTTCGCCCGGGTAGCCGAAGAGGTCCTCCGCGTCCTCGTTCCAGGCCGTGATCGCGCCCGCGTGGTCGATCTGGACGACCGCGACGCGTACCCGGCTGTCGGCCAGCGGGAGGAGGTCGGCGGGCAGGGTGGGGCCCGCGGCGCGCGTCCCGACCGGGCGGTCGGGGAGGTCGAGCTGGAACCAGACCTGCTTGTGGGTGGGCGTGTACTCCACGCCCCAGCGGCCCGCCAGCGCCGCGCACAGCTGGAGGCCGCGGCCGCCCTCGCGGTCGGGGCTGCCCATGGTGGCGGGCGAGCCCTGGAGGGGGATCTCGCGCTCCGGGTAGCGGTCGGCGACCTCGACGCGTACGCCGTCGTCGCTGCGCAGGCACAGCACGTCCGCGGAGGTGCCCGCGTGCACGACGGCGTTGGTGACCAGTTCGCTGGTGAGCACCACGGCGTCGTCGACGATGTCGGCGAAACCCCAGCCCTGGAGCGTGTCGCGGACGAACGAGCGGGCGCTCGCGACCGATCGTCCCTCGGGCTCGAAGCTGGCGGCCGCGCGCGCGGTGATCACAGCACTCCTCGTCCGGTTGTCGACGTGCGGGGCCCCCTGGCCGACCGGATCGTGCCGCGGGTGCGGCAGACCGCCCGTCGGCCGGGGGTCCGGGGGCTGTCCCCCCGGGATCAGTCCGGTGGTCATGTGTGCGGCCGCCCCTCCGATGCCCGCTCGTGCTCGTGCCACCGCCCAGGCCGGACGGACCGGCGCGGCTGGACAGCCGCATGCAAGGTTACTTACCTTCGCCGTCCGTGCGGATGCCGGTCCGCAGTGTTTCCGCCTGCAGGGTGGTGTGCGGACGATGTGCGAAGCTGCCGAACTGTTATGGCCTGGTTCGGGCAGGGTGAAACACTGGGCAAGCTTCTTGTGAAAGTCCGGGCAGGCTGCGTGTCTTCCACGTACGACGGGCAGCAGCCCTTGATGTGACCTGAGGCACCGGGCAGCGATGCGCGGCACTGACTGGTACCCCGCGAGGCGGTACCCGAGTACGGCGGCAACGGTCGAACCCTCCGGGAGGGAACAAGTGGAGTCTGGCGCGGCGACGCGGGCCACGGGGACGCGCGCGAAAGGCGGACAGCCCCTGGGCGGTCGACGCACACCGCGCGGTGGCACCACCGCGGTGGACACGGCTGCCCTGAACCGGCTGCTGGCCGCCCTGGTGGCCATGCGGGACGGGAACTTCCGCAAGCGCCTCACGGTCTCCGGGGACGGCGTGATGGCGGAGATCGCGGCCGTCTTCAACGAGGTGGCCGACCGGAACCTGCACCTGACGGGCGAACTGTCCCGGGTGCGCCGCATGGTGGGGCGCGAGGGCAAGCTCACGGAGCGGCTGGAGACGGGCGCCTGTGAGGGGTCCTGGGCGGCCGCCATCGACGCGTCGAACGCCCTCGTGGACGACCTCGTACGGCCCGTGTCCGAGGTCGGCCGGGTGCTGGCGGCCGTGGCGGACGGTGATCTGTCGCCGCGCATGGAGCTGCGGTCGCAGTCTGCGGACGGCGGCGGGCACCCGCTGCGCGGGGAGTTCCTGAAGGTCGGCCGTACCGTCAACAACCTGGTCGACCAGCTGTCGACGTTCACCGACGAGGTCACGCGCGTGGCCAGCGAGGTGGGCACCGAGGGCAAGCTGGGCGGGCAGGCGCGGGTGCGTGGCATGTCGGGTTCGTGGAAGGACCTCACGGACTCGGTCAACACGATGGCGTACCGGCTGACGGCGCAGGTGCGGGACATCGCGCTCGTCACGACCGCGGTGGCCAAGGGCGACCTGTCGCGGAAGGTGACGGTTCACGTCGCCGGCGAGATGCTCGAGCTGAAGAACACCGTCAACACGATGGTGGACCAGCTGTCGTCGTTCTCCTCCGAGGTCACGCGGGTGGCGCGCGAGGTCGGTGTGGAGGGTGAGCTCGGCGGCCAGGCGCAGGTGCCGGGCGTGGCCGGGGTGTGGAAGGACCTCACCGACTCGGTGAACCTGATGGCCGGCAACCTGACGGCCCAGGTGCGCGGCATCGCCCAGGTGACCACCGCCGTGGCCAACGGCGACCTGTCGCAGAAGGTGACCGTGTCGGCGCGCGGCGAGGTCGCGCAGCTCGCGGACACGATCAACCAGATGACCGAGACGCTGCGGATCTTCGCGGACGAGGTCACGCGGGTGGCCAACGAGGTCGGTGCGGCGGGACAGCTGGGCGGGCAGGCGAACGTGCCCGGTGCCGCCGGCACCTGGAAGGACCTCACCGACTCCGTCAACACGGTGTTCAGGAATCTGACCATTCAGGTGAGGGACATCGCCGCTGTCACGACGGCCGTGGCCAACGGTGATCTCTCCCAGAAGGTCACGGTCGACGTGGCCGGCGAGATGCTGGAGCTGAAGAACACCGTCAACGGGATGGTGGACCAGCTGTCGTCCTTCGGTTCCGAGGTCACGCGTGTGGCGCGCGAGGTCGGTGTGGAGGGTGAGCTCGGCGGTCAGGCGCAGGTGCCGGGCGCGGCGGGTACGTGGAAGGACCTGACGGACTCCGTCAACACCGCGTTCCGCAACCTCACCGGACAGGTGAGGAACATCGCCCAGGTGACGACGGCCGTGGCCAACGGCGACCTGTCGCAGAAGGTCACCGTGGACGTCTCCGGCGAGATGCTGCAGCTGAAGAACACCGTGAACACGATGGTGGACCAGCTGTCGTCGTTCGCCGACCAGGTGACGCGGATGGCCCGGGACGTGGGCACCGAGGGCCGGCTCGGCGGTCAGGCGGTCGTACCGGGCGTGTCCGGCACGTGGAAGGAACTGACCGACTCCGTCAACTTCATGGCGGGCAACCTCACCTCGCAGGTGCGGCAGATCGCCCAGGTGACCACCGCGGTGGCCCGCGGCGACCTCTCCCAGAAGATCGACGTCGACGCGCGCGGCGAGATCCTCGAGCTGAAGAACACCATCAACACGATGGTCGAGCAGCTCTCCGGCTTCGCCGACCAGGTGACCAGGGTGGCCCGTGAGGTGGGCACCGAGGGGCGCCTGGGCGGTCAGGCGCAGGTGCCGGGCGTGGCCGGGGTGTGGCGGGACCTGACCGACTCCGTGAACGGGATGGCGGGCAACCTCACCGCCCAGGTCCGCAACATCGCGCAGGTGGCCACGGCGGTGGCGCGCGGTGACCTCTCCCAGAAGATCACCGTGGACGCGCGCGGGGAGATCCTGGAGCTGAAGAACACCCTGAACACGATGGTGGACCAGCTGTCGTCGTTCGCGGAGGAGGTCACCCGGGTCGCCCGCGAGGTGGGCACGGAGGGCCAGCTGGGCGGTCAGGCCGAAGTGCAGGGCGTCTCCGGCACCTGGAAGGACCTCACCCAGTCCGTCAACTTCATGGCGAACAACCTGACCATCCAGGTCCGCAACATCGCCGAGGTCACGACCGCGGTCGCCAAGGGCGATCTGTCGAAGAAGATCACCGTCGACGCGAAGGGCGAGATCCTCGAACTCGTCACCACCGTCAACACGATGGTCGACCAGCTGTCGTCGTTCGCCGAGCAGGTGACCCGGGTGGCCCGTGAGGTGGGCACCGAGGGCATCCTGGGCGGGCAGGCGCACGTGCCGGGCGTCACCGGCATCTGGAAGGACCTCAGCGACAACGTCAACCTGATGGCCAAGAACCTGACCATGCAGGTGCGCAACATCTCCCAGGTCGCGGCGGCCGTCGCCAACGGCGACCTGACCCGGACGGTGACGATCGAGGCGCGCGGCGAGGTCGCGCAGCTCGCCGACACCTTCAACACCATGGTGAAGACGCTGAGTTCGTTCGCCGACCAGGTCACCAAGGTGGCCCGCGAGGTGGGCACGGACGGCATCCTGGGCGGGCAGGCGCACGTGCCCGGCGTGGCCGGCACGTGGAAGGACCTCACCGAGTCCGTGAACCAGATGGCGTCCAACCTGACCGGCCAGGTGCGCAACATCGCCATGGTCACCACCGCCATCGCCAAGGGCGACCTGACGAAGAAGATCGACATCGACGCCCGGGGTGAGATCCTCGAGCTGAAGACGACCATCAACACGATGGTGGACCAGCTGTCGTCGTTCGCCGAGGAGGTCACCCGGGTGGCCCGTGAGGTGGGCACCGAGGGGCAGCTCGGCGGCCAGGCACGCGTGCGTGACGTCGACGGCACCTGGCGCGACCTGACCGAGTCGGTGAACGAGATGGCCGGGAACCTCACCCGGCAGGTGCGCGCCATCGCGCGCGTGGCGACGGCGGTGACCCGCGGCGACCTGAACCTGAAGATCGACGTCGACGCGTCCGGCGAGATCCAGGAACTGCAGGACTACATCAACAAGATGATCGCCAACCTGCGCGACACCACCATCGCCAACAAGGAGCAGGACTGGCTGAAGGGCAACCTCGCGCGCGTGTCCGCCCTGATGCAGGGCCGGCGCGACCTGGAGGACGTGGCCTCGCTCATCATGAGCGAACTGCCGCCCCTGGTGGCCGCGCAGCACGGCGCGTTCTTCCTGGCGATGCCTCCGGCCGACGGCAAGGACGGCGGCGACGAGTACGAGCTGCGGATGCTGGGCTCGTACGGCTACTCGATGGGCTCCATGCCGACGTCGTTCCGGCCCGGCGAGGCGCTGATCGGGACGGCTGCCCAGGAGAAGCGGACGATCCTGGTGGAGAACGCGCCCAGCGGCTACCTGAAGATCTCCTCCGGGCTCGGCGAGGCCCCGCCCGCGCAGGTGATCGTCCTTCCGGTGTTGTTCGAGGGCCAGGTGCTCGGCGTGATCGAGCTGGCGTCGTTCACGCCGTTCACGCAGATCCAGAAGGACTTCCTCAACCAGATCGCGGAGATGATCGCCACCAGCGTCAACACCATCTCGGTCAACACCAAGACCGAGCAGCTGCTGAAGCAGTCGCAGGAACTGACCGAGCAACTTCGGGAGCGTTCGGCGGAGTTGGAGAACCGTCAGAAGGCGCTCCAGGCGTCCAACGCCGAACTGGAGGAGAAGGCGGAGCTGCTGGCGCAGCAGAACCGCGACATCGAGGTGAAGAACACCGAGATCGAGGAGGCGCGGCAGGTCCTGGAGGAGCGCGCCGAGCAACTCGCCGTCTCCATGCGCTACAAGAGCGAGTTCCTCGCCAACATGTCGCACGAGCTGCGCACTCCGCTCAACTCGCTGCTGATCCTGGCCAAGCTGCTCGCCGACAACGCCGAGGGCAACCTGTCGCCGAAGCAGGTGGAGTTCGCCGAGACCATTCACGGCGCCGGCTCCGACCTGCTCCAGCTGATCAACGACATCCTGGACCTGTCGAAGGTCGAGGCGGGCAAGATGGACGTCTCACCGACGCGTATCGCGCTCGTCCAGCTCGTCGACTACGTGGAGGCCACGTTCCGGCCGCTGACCGCGGAGAAGGGCCTGGACCTGTCCGTGCGGGTCTCGCCGGAGCTGCCGGCCACTCTGCACACCGACGAGCAGCGGCTGCTGCAGGTGCTGCGCAACCTGCTGTCCAACGCGGTGAAGTTCACCGACTCCGGCTCGGTGGAGCTGGTGATCCGGCCGGCCGGCGCGGACGTGCCGCAGTCCATCCGGGAGCAGTTGCTGGAGGCCGGTTCGCTGACCGACCCGGACGCGCCGCTGATCGCGTTCTCCGTCACCGACACCGGTATCGGCATCGCGGCCAGCAAGATGCGGGTGATCTTCGAGGCGTTCAAGCAGGCGGACGGCACGACCAGCCGCAAGTACGGCGGCACGGGCCTGGGCCTGTCCATCTCGCGGGAGATCGCCCAGCTGCTCAGCGGTGAGATCCACGCGCAGAGCGAGCCGGGACGCGGCTCGACGTTCACGCTGTATCTGCCGCTGCACCCCAGCGAACTGCCGCCGCAGGGCTACCAGCAGCCGGTGCCCGCCCTGGAGGCCGGTGACCTGGTGGCCGCCTCGGAACTGTCCCAGCTGTCCGAGGCGGAGATCGAGACGCCGGCCGAGGTGAAGTCGTACCAGGAGACGCAGAACGGGGCCGCCGCGCTGTTCCGGCGCCGCCGCAGGCCCGGTCCGGACGCCGAGCCGAGCACGGTGACGCCGGAGCGGCGGCCGGACGCCGAGCTGAGCGAGGCGCCCCGAGGGCGGCGCGGCATCCGGTTCGGCGGGCACAAGGTGCTGATCGTCGACGACGACATCCGCAACGTCTTCGCCCTGACCAGCGTCCTGGAGCAGCACGGGCTGTCCGTGCTGTACGCCGAGAACGGCCGCGAGGGCATCGAGGTGCTGGAGCAGCACGACGACGTGGCGGTCGTCCTGATGGACATCATGATGCCCGAGATGGACGGGTACGCGACAACCACGGCGATCCGCAGGATGCCGCAGTTCGCGGGCCTGCCGATCATCGCGCTGACGGCGAAGGCGATGAAGGGCGACCGGGAGAAGGCGATCGAGTCGGGCGCCTCCGACTACGTGACCAAGCCGGTCGACCCGGATCATCTGCTGACGGTGATGGACCAGTGGATGCGGCCCGAGTGACCGCGCGGAGCGAGGCGCCCGGGCGGCCGCCGACTCGGTGGCGCCGGGGCCGTGTAGAAGCGGGGGATCCGGGGAACCTTCTGGTCTCCCGCCCCGTTTCTGCTGTGTGCACAGTGACATCACGGTGACAGGGTGTGGCGACAGGCGGGGTGCGGCTACGATGACCGGCACAAGGACGGGCGGCGCAAGGGAGTCGTCCCCTGGGGCGGCACCCGAGGGTGTCATCCCAAGTCCTACGGACAGGGGAGGCCCCACGCCGGGGCGAGGAGGGCGGGCCATGGTGCAGAAGGCCAAGATCCTCCTGGTCGATGACCGGCCGGAGAATCTGCTGGCGCTGGAGGCCATCCTCTCCGCGCTCGATCAGACGCTGGTGCGGGCATCGTCCGGGGAGGAAGCGCTCAAGGCACTGCTGACGGACGACTTCGCGGTCATTCTGCTGGACGTCCAGATGCCGGGCATGGACGGTTTCGAGACGGCCGCGCACATCAAGCGGCGGGAGCGCACCCGGGACATCCCGATCATCTTCCTCACCGCGATCAACCACGGCCCCCACCACACCTTCCGCGGGTACGCGGCGGGCGCGGTCGACTACATCTCCAAGCCGTTCGACCCGTGGGTGCTGCGCGCGAAGGTGTCGGTGTTCGTCGAGCTGTACATGAAGAACTGTCAGCTCCGGGAGCAGGCGGCGCTGCTGCGGCTGCAGTTGGAGGGCGGCGACAAGGCCGCGGCCGGCGAGTCGAAGGAGCCGGCCGGTCTGCTCGCCGAGCTGTCGGCACGGCTCGCGGCGGTCGAGGAGCAGGCCGAGGCGCTGTCCAAACAGCTCGACGACGAGTCGGCGGACGCGGCGGCGGTCGCCACCGCCGCCCATCTCGAACGCAAACTCACGGGGCTGCGGCGGGCGCTGGACGCGCTGGAACCGGGTGCCGGGAGCACCTCGTCGATGACCTCGTAGCACGCGGTGCCCTGGCGGGAGGCCGGTGATCCCGCGTCAGCTCGCGTCCGCCGCAAGGGCGACACGAACGGGTGAAGCAGTGGGCACACGTGTCCGCGGCCGTCTCCACCGGTAACCTCACACCCATGGCCTCACGTCCCTCCGCAGCCAAGAAGCAGCCCGCGAAGAAGGCGGCCGCTCCGGCGAAGGCTCCGGCGAAGCAGGCCGCCGCGAAGAAGGCCCCGGCCAGGAAAGCGCCCGCGAAGAGGGCCGCGAAGAAGTCCGCGCCTCCGCCCAGGCCGGCGCCGAGCCCGACCGGGGGCCTCTACCGCGTCGTGCGCGCCCTCTGGCTGGGCGTGGCGCATGCCGTGGGCGCCGTCTTCCGCGGGATAGGGCAGGGTGCCAGGAACCTCGACCCGGCACACCGCAAGGACGGCGTCGCGCTGCTGCTGCTCGGCATCGCCCTGATCGTCGCCGCGGGGACCTGGGCCGACCTGGAGGGCCCCGTCGGCGACCTCGTCGAGATCCTGGTGACCGGCTCCTTCGGCCGTCTCGACCTGCTCGTGCCGATCCTGCTCGCGGTCGTCGCGGTGCGCTTCATCCGCCACCCCGAGAAGCCCGAGGCCAACGGCCGCATCGTGATCGGCCTGTCCGCGCTCGTCATCGGCGTGCTCGGCCAGGTCCACATCGCCTGCGGCGCCCCCGCCCGCAGCGACGGCATGCAGGCCATAAGGGACGCCGGCGGCCTGATCGGCTGGTCCGCGGCGACCCCGCTGACGTACGCCATGGGCGAGGTGCTCGCCGTACCGCTGCTCCTGCTGCTGACGGTGTTCGGGCTGCTCGTGGTGACGGCCACCCCGGTCAACGCGATCCCGCAGCGGCTGCGGATGCTCGGGGTGCGGCTCGGGCTCGTCCACGACCGGCCGCAGGACCCGACCGACGAGGACCTGCGCTACGACGAGCAGTGGCGTGAGGCGCTGCCCGCCGGCCCGCGCCGGCGCGGGCCGGCCCCGGAGGCGTACGACCGCGAGTACGCCGAGCAGGAGGCCCTCTCGCGGCGCCGGGGCCGCCCCAGGCGCTCCGCGGTGCCGCAGCCGGACATGGAGCGCCGGATGGACGCCGTGGACGTCGCCGCGGCGGCCGCCGCCGCGCTCGACGGCGCCGTGCTGCACGGCATGCCGCCCTCGCCGGTCGTCGCCGACCTCACCCAGGGCGTGAGCGTCGGCGACCGTGAGGAGACCACCCCGGTCCCCACCGCGACGCCCACCCCGGTGCCCGCCGCGCGGCCGAAGCGGGAGAAGCTCGAATCTCCGGAGAGACCGGACTCGGGCGTCGCCGACCTCACCAAGGCCCCGCCGGAGGTGCCCCGCGACCTGCCCGCGCGCGCGGAGCAGCTCCAGCTCTCCGGCGACATCACCTACGCCCTGCCGTCCCTGGACCTGCTCGAGCGCGGCGGCCCGGGCAAGGCGCGCAGCGCGGCCAACGACGCCATAGTGGAGGCGCTTACCACCGTCTTCACCGAGTTCAAGGTCGACGCCCGCGTCACCGGCTTCACCCGGGGCCCGACGGTCACCCGCTACGAGGTCGAGCTCGGCCCCGCCGTGAAGGTGGAGCGGATCACCGCGCTGACCAAGAACATCGCGTACGCGGTCGCCAGCCCCGACGTGCGGATCATCAGCCCGATCCCGGGCAAGTCGGCGGTCGGTATCGAGATCCCGAACACCGACCGCGAGATGGTCAACCTCGGCGACGTGCTGCGCCTCGCGGCGGCCGCCGAGGACGACCACCCGATGCTGGTCGCGCTGGGCAAGGACGTCGAGGGCGGCTACGTGATGGCGAACATCGCGAAGATGCCGCACGTGCTGGTCGCCGGAGCCACCGGTTCCGGCAAGTCGTCCTGCATCAACTGCCTGATCACCTCGATCATGATGCGGGCGACCCCGGAGGAGGTCCGCATGGTCCTCGTCGACCCCAAGCGCGTCGAGCTGACCGCCTACGAGGGCATCCCGCACCTGATCACGCCGATCATCACCAACCCGAAGCGGGCCGCCGAGGCGCTGCAGTGGGTCGTCCGCGAGATGGACCTCAGGTACGACGACCTGGCGGCGTACGGCTACCGGCACATCGACGACTTCAACGCCGCCGTGCGGGCGGGCAAGGTGAAGACGCCCGAGGGCAGCGAACGCGAGCTCCAGCCCTACCCGTACCTGCTGGTCATCGTCGACGAACTCGCCGACCTGATGATGGTCGCCCCGCGGGACGTCGAGGACGCCATCGTGCGCATCACGCAGCTCGCGCGCGCGGCGGGCATCCACCTGGTGCTCGCCACCCAGCGGCCGTCGGTCGACGTCGTCACCGGTCTGATCAAGGCGAACGTGCCCTCCCGGCTGGCCTTCGCCACCTCCTCGCTCGCCGACAGCCGCGTCATCCTCGACCAGCCCGGCGCCGAGAAACTCATCGGCAAGGGCGACGGACTGTTCCTGCCGATGGGCGCGAACAAGCCGGTCCGCATGCAGGGCGCGTTCGTGACCGAGGAGGAGGTCGCGGCCGTCGTCCGCCACTGCAAGGAGCAGATGGCGCCCGTCTTCCGGGACGACGTCACCGTGGGCTCCAAGCAGAAGAAGGAGATCGACGAGGAGATCGGCGACGACCTCGACCTGCTGTGCCAGGCGGCCGAACTCGTCGTCTCCACCCAGTTCGGGTCGACGTCGATGCTCCAGCGCAAGCTGCGCGTCGGCTTCGCCAAGGCCGGCCGGCTCATGGACCTGATGGAGTCCAGGGGCATCGTCGGACCGAGCGAGGGTTCCAAGGCTCGTGACGTTCTTGTGAAGGCTGACGAGTTGGACGGAGTGCTCGCGGTGATCCGCGGGGAGGCTTGAGGAGGGAAGGCTCGAGAGCAAGCCCCGACCGGTGTCCCGGCGATGCCTGATCGTGACTCAGCCGTGAGGAATCCGCGAGCAACCCTTTCCCCACGGCGAACGTCAAGTTGGGGTAAGCGTCAAGCAGTGACCCCACCATCGGCGTGTCCGGCCATACCGATGGGCTACAAAGTCCGACCGCCCGGTTGCCCCACCCTTTTCCACCCCCCCTAGACTGAACCTCCAGCACAGGTGGCTTAAACGCTCGAAAGGCGCCCCCGTGTCCATCGCCAACTCTCCTGAAGACGAGCGTCCGTTCGAAGACGACCGCGAAGAAGCCCGCCTCCCTGTCGGCCGTGCCCTGAAACAGGCGCGCATCGACGCCGGGCTGACCGTCGACGACGTCAGCAACGCCACCCGGGTCCGCATCGCCATCGTGCACGCCATCGAGGCGGACAACTTCGCCCCCTGCGGCGGGGACGTCTACGCGCGGGGTCACATCCGGACCCTGGCCAAGGCCGTCCACCTCGATCCGGCGCCGCTGCTGGCGCAGTACGACGCCGAGCACGGCGGCCGGCCCGCCCCGACCCCGGCGGCTCCGCTGTTCGAGGCGGAACGCATCCGCCCCGAACGACGCGGGCCCAACTGGACCGCGGCCATGGTCGCCGCGATCGTCGCGGTGGTCGGCTTCGTCGGGTTCACCGCCTTCCGGGGCGGTGACGACGGCGGCGCCGACACCCAGGTCGCCGAGGGCTCCACGCCCACGGCCGCCGAGTCCGCCTCCACCACGCCCAAGGGCGGCAAGCCCGCCGACCCCACGCCCGGCCCCTCCGACAGCGCCATCGCGGCCGCGCCCCAGGACAAGGTGACCGTCCAGGTCAGCGCCGCCGACGGACGAAGCTGGATCTCGGCCAAGGACCACAACGGCCGGCTGCTGTTCGACGGACTGCTCAAGCAGGGCGAGTCCAAGACCTTCCAGGACAGCGACAAGATCAACCTGGTCCTCGGCGACGCGGGCGCGATCCAGCTCTACGTCAACGGCAAGAAGATCGAGGACGACTTCCAGCCCGGCTCCGTGGAGCGGCTGACGTACACCAAGGGCGACCCGCAGGTCGGATGACGGGCCGGACGAGCGGTCCGTGGCGGAGCACGTACGGGGTTGGCCGAGATCGGCCAACCCCGTCGACGTGGGCCGTCAGTGAGACAAAGTAGTCTTGAGCGCATGCCTGAACGCCGTACCGTCGCACTCGTCACCCTTGGCTGCGCCCGTAACGAGGTGGACTCGGAGGAGCTCGCAGGCCGCTTGGAGGCGGACGGCTGGGACCTCGTGGAGGACGCCGCCGACGCGGACGTCGCCGTCGTCAACACCTGCGGATTCGTCGAGGCCGCCAAGAAGGACTCCGTCGACGCCCTCCTGGAGGCCAACGATCTCAAGGGCCACGGGAGAACCCAGGCCGTCGTGGCCGTGGGCTGCATGGCCGAGCGGTACGGCAAGGAGCTCGCCGACGCCCTCCCGGAGGCCGACGGCGTGCTCGGCTTCGACGACTACGCCGACATCTCCGACCGCCTGCAGACCATCCTGAACGGCGGCATCCACGCCCCCCACACCCCGCGCGACCGGCGCAAGCTGCTGCCGATCAGCCCCGCCGAGCGGCAGCAGTCCGCCGCCGGTGTCGCGCTGCCCGGGCACGGCCCGGCCGACCTCCCGCAGGGCGTCGCCCCGGCCTCCGGCCCGCGCGCGCCCCTGCGCCGCCGGCTGGACGGCTCCCCGGTCGCCTCGGTGAAGCTGGCCTCCGGCTGCGACCGGCGCTGCTCCTTCTGCGCCATCCCGTCCTTCCGCGGCTCCTTCATCTCCCGCCGCCCCGGCGACGTGCTCAACGAGACGCGGTGGCTGGCCGAGCAGGGCGTGAAGGAGGTCATGCTGGTCTCCGAGAACAACACCTCCTACGGCAAGGACCTGGGCGACATCCGCCTGCTGGAGTCCCTGCTGCCCGAGCTCGCCGAGGTCGACGGCATCGAGCGGATCCGGGTCAGCTACCTCCAGCCGGCCGAGATGCGCCCGGGACTCATCGACGTGCTGACCTCCACGCCGAAGATCGCCCCCTACTTCGACCTGTCCTTCCAGCACTCCGCCCCCGGCGTGCTGCGCGCGATGCGCCGCTTCGGCGACACCGACCGGTTCCTGGAACTGCTCGACACCATCCGCGGCAAGGCCCCGCAGGCCGGTGTGCGCTCCAACTTCATCGTCGGCTTCCCCGGCGAGTCCGAGGCCGACCTGGCCGAACTGGAGCGCTTCCTCAACGGCGCGCGGCTGGACGCCATCGGTGTCTTCGGCTACTCCGACGAGGAGGGCACCGAGGCCGCCGGCTACGACGGCAAGCTCGACGCGGACGTCGTCGCCGAGCGGCTGGCCCGCGTCTCCCGGCTGGCCGAGGAACTCGTCTCGCAGCGCGCCGAGGAGCGCGTGGGCGAGACCGTGCACGTGCTCGTGGAGTCCGTCGACGACGAAGGGGTGTACGGCCGCGGGGCGCACCAGGCGCCCGAGACGGACGGCCAGGTGCTGCTCACGGGCGGCGAAGGCCTCGTCGTCGGCCGTATGGTCGAGGCGAAGGTGGTCGGCACGGAGGGTGTCGACCTGGTGGCCGAGCCGGTGACCGGCTCGCTCGGATGTAGTGAGGAGGCGGGCAGATGACCGGAGTGCCGGCATCGGCGGCGAACGGCTCCTCCAAGGCGGCTTCCTCGAGACCCGCCGGCACCACCGATTCCGAGACGGCGGGCGGCGCCCGGCCCGCGCGGGGCGGAAAGCTGGCGGCCGCGGCGGTCAACCAGGCCAGCGTGTGGAACATCGCCAACCTGCTGACCATGCTCCGGCTGCTGCTCGTGCCGGGCTTCGTCGCGCTGATGCTGGCCGACGGCGGGTACGACCCGGCGTGGCGCTCGCTGGCCTGGGCGGCCTTCGCCGTCGCCATGATCACCGACCTGTTCGACGGTCACCTGGCGCGCACCTACAACCTCGTGACCGACTTCGGGAAGATCGCCGATCCCATCGCCGACAAGGCGATCATGGGGGCCGCGCTGATCTGTCTCTCCGCGCTGGGCGACCTGCCGTGGTGGGTGACGATCGTCATCCTGGGCCGGGAACTCGGAATCACGCTGCTGCGTTTCCTGGTCATCCGCTACGGCGTCATCCCGGCGAGCCGCGGCGGCAAGCTGAAGACGCTCACCCAGGGCGTCGCGGTGGGGATGTACGTCCTGGCGCTCACGGGCTGGCTGGCGACGCTGAGGTTCTGGGTGATGGGAGCCGCGGTCGTCCTGACCGTGGTGACCGGGCTGGACTATGTGCGGCAGGCCGTTGTGCTGCGCAGGCAGGGGATCGCCGCGCGCGGGTCCGCGTCGGAGGAGACGGAACAGTGAGTTCCGAGGCCGCCGAACTGGTGCGACTACTGACCGTGAGGGGCGAGACCCTGGCAGTCGCCGAGTCGCTGACCGGCGGCCTGGTCGCGGCGGAGATCACGGCGGTCCCCGGGGCCTCCAAGGTCTTCCGCGGCTCGGTGACGGCCTACGCGACCGAACTGAAGCACGACCTGCTGGGCGTGGACGCGGCCCTGCTGGCCCAGAACGGGGCGGTCGACCCGCAGGTCGCGGCCCAGATGGCGACCGGCGTCCGCAAGGCGCTCGGTGCCGACTGGGGTCTGGCGACCACCGGCGTGGCCGGCCCTGCTTCCCAGGACGGCCGGCCGGTCGGGACGGTTTTCGTCGCCGTGGACGGGCCGTTCGGCCCTGGCTCCGGTTCTGCCGCTGGCGGAAAAGTGGAGGCCCTGCGGTTGAACGGCGACCGCGCGGAAATTCGTAGAGAGAGTGTACGGAGCGTGCTCGCGCTGCTGCTGAGGCGGCTGGCGGGCGAACAGACCGGAAATGAGCTGGCACAGGATACGGAACAGAACGGGGGGTTTTGATGTTTGCAGCCCTGAGTGAACACGACATCGCTCCCCGCACGGCCGCGGCGCGAGGCGGTACGGTGGGGCGAGAAGGATGCGGCTACGCGGTCCGAGGAGGGAGCCACCGATGATTCTGCTCCGTCGCCTGCTGGGTGACGTGCTGCGTCGGCAGCGCCAGCGCCAGGGCCGTACTCTGCGCGAAGTCTCCTCGTCCGCCCGAGTCTCACTCGGCTATCTCTCCGAGGTGGAGCGGGGGCAGAAGGAGGCTTCCTCCGAGCTGCTCGCCGCCATCTGCGACGCGCTGGACGTACGGATGTCCGAGCTCATGCGGGAAGTGAGCGACGAACTCGCTCTCGCCGAGCTGGCCCAGTCTGCTGCGGCCACCCCCAGCGAGCCCGTACCCACGCGGGTTCGTCCGATGCTGGGTTCCGTGTCGGTGACCGGTGTGCCACCGGAGCGGGTGACCATCAAGGCGCCCGCCGAGGCGGTGGACGTGGTCGCCGCGTGACACTCACGCGCGCGGGTGCGTGACACGGTACACGGATTGTGCGGGGCCCCGGCCGGGGTTTCTCCAGATCGTCCAGATCGACTGGATTGTCTGGAGAGGCGCCGGCCGGGGCCCTCGTGCATGGTGGGAGGGGCCGGGCCGGCGGGCTGAGCGGTGGCGAGCGGTGGGCGGTGCGCCCGTGTGTCCCTCGGTGCGCCCTGTCCGCCGGCGCGGAAGGCGCCCTAGCGTCGGGCTGGAGGTGACGTCCATGGCACGGCCGGCGGTGCGCTGGGGGGCGGTGGTCGGGCTCGGGGTGCTGTGGTGGTGGGCCGTGCTGCGGATCGCCCTGGCGCCCGGCGCGGGGGTGCTGGAGGGAGCCGTCGCGGCCGGGGGATGGGGGCTGAGCCTGTTGCCGGTGCACTGTGTGCCGAAGGCGCGGGCGACGGGCGCCGTCGAGGGGGCGCGGCAGCGGGCCGCGCGGGAGCGGGCCGCGCGGACGGGGCGCTCGACTACCAGGGCATTGCCACCCCGCCGTTCGGACGCAGGATCTGACCCGTCGTGAAGGCCGACGCGTCGGAGGCCAGGTAGAGCACGGTGTGGGCGACGTCCTCCGGTACGCCGACCCGGCCCAGCGGGGACGTCCGGGCCATCAGCGCTTCGGTCCTGGCCTGCTCCCCGGCCTCGTGGCGGTCGGTCATGGGCGTGCGGATCCAGCCCGGCGCGACCGCGTTGACGCGGATCCCGTGCCGGCCGACCTCGCTCGCCAGCGTCCTGGTCAGCTGGACCACGGCCGCCTTGGCTACGCCGTAGCAGAGCAGGCCGGGGCGGCCGGTGTCGACGGCGCCGGACGCCATGGTGACGATGCTGCCCGCGGTTTCCCGGGCGAGCATCAGCCGCGCGGCCTCCTGGCAGGCGTACAGCACCCCCTTGAAGTTGACGCCCAGGACCCGGTCGAGGTCCTCGTCCCGGGTCTGCAGGACCGGGCTGGTGTGCATGATGCCGGCGATCGCGGCCATCACGTCCAGGCGTTCGCAGGCGGCGACGGCCCTCCGCAGCTGTTCGCGGTCGGTGACGTCGAGGCGGTGGGTGCGGGCCGTGCCGCCGGCCGACTCGATCAGGGCCGCCGTCTCGCGCAGGCCCTCGGCGTCGCGGTCGGCGCAGTGGACCGTGGCGCCGGCTTCGGCGAGCAGCACGGCCGAGGCGCGGCCGATGCCGCCCGCGGCCCCGGTGACGAATGCGGTGCGTCCGGTGAGGTCGTACGCCTTGACGGGCATGAGGGGACCTTACGAGGGTTTCTGACGGGTCATCAATTGGTCGTGCGGCGGGCTGTTCCGCGCACCGGCGTGGAGCGGGGCGCGGGGCCCGGCTGGCAGAACGGGCACCAGTACGTGGGGCGTTCGCGGGAGCCGTCGCCCTGGTCGGCCACGCGCACGGGCGTCCCACAGCGCAGGCAGGGGCGGGGCGCGCGGCCGTACACGAACAGGTCCTGGCCGCGGCGGCCGGTCGTGCTGCGGACCGGGCGTTCGCGGTTGGCCTCCAGCAGCTTCTTCGCGAGCACGGGCAGCTGCGCGGTGCGGTCGGCGGGCAGGGCGCCGACGGGGAGCCACGGCGTCACGCCGAGCAGGAAGCAGAGCTCGCTCTTGTACACGTTGCCGATGCCGGCGAGGTTGCGCTGGTCGAGCAGGGCCTCGCCCAGGGGGCGGGCGGGGTCCGCGAGGAGGTTGGCGAGCGCCTGGTCCGGGTCCCAGTCCGGGCCGAGGAGGTCGGGGCCGAGATGGCCGACGGCGCGCTCCTCGTCGCGGGTGCGCAGCAGTTCCAGGACGGGGAGGCGGTAGCCGACGGCGGTGCGGTCGGCGGTGCCGAGGATCGCGCGGATCTGGTGGGCGGGGCCGCCGGTCCAGCGCCGGCCGGGCTCGTACACCTTCCAGGCGCCGTCCATCCGCAGGTGCGAGTGGAGCGTCAGGCCGCCCTCGACGCGGGTCAGCAGGTGCTTGCCGCGGGCGGTGACGTCCAGGACGGTGCGGCCCGTGAGGTCGGCCGTGGCGAACCGGGGCACCCGCAGGTCGCTGCGGGTCAGCACCTGGCCGGCGAGGGCGCCGTGCAGCCGCCTCGCCGCCTGCCAGACCGTGTCTCCTTCGGGCATGGGTCAAGGGTTGCACGGCGACGGGGGGCAGCGAGGGTGGCTCCGTTCACGCGCGCAGGCGCAGGCCGCGGGGGGTCGCGATGAAGCCGGCTCCTTCCAGCAGGGCGCCGATGGGGGAGGTGAGGGCCGATGCGCCGTTGATCCGTTCCACCGTGACGGTGCCGAGGGAGCCGGCTCGCGCGGCCGTGGCCAGGGCAGCGGAGGCCCGGGGCAGACGGTGGTCGTCGGGGCCCGGGCCGTCCGTGTCGGCGGGCCAGGCCAGCAGGGTCTTGCCGCCGCGCTCCATGTACAGCGTCAGCTCACCGTCCACCAGGACCACGAGAGAGCCCGCCTTGCGGCCGGGCTTGTGTCCGGCGCCGGTGGGGGGTTCCGGCCAGGGCAGAGCCGCGCCGTAGGCGTTCGCGGGATCGGCGGCGGCGAGGACGACGGCTCTCGTGTCGGCAGGGCGCTGGGGGCCGCGACGGGGGGAGGTGGGGCCGGAGGCCCGGTGACCGGAGGGGGGCAGCGGGTCGCGGAATCCCTGACCCGCGGCGTCGCGGGGGGACGTGTACTCGTGCGGAGCGGGGTTCCAGGAGGCGAAGTCGTCGGGACTCAGGGCGCCGAATTCGGGGTCGGGGTGGGGGAACGGCTGGTCGTCGGGCGGGTCGAAGCCGTCGACGCCGGTGAGCGCGCCGTTCCCGGAGGGCCGGTCCGGCAGGGGCTCGCCCCGGTCGCGGGCGTTCGACACCGCGCGCAGACGGTCCACCGCGCCGTCCATCGCGAACTGGGCCGCGCCGAGTCCCTCCACCACGTAGCCGCGGCGCGCCTGGCCGCTCTCCTCGAAGACGGACAGGACGCGGTACGTCGCCGAGAAGCCGCCCTCTACGCCCTCCGCGGCCACGGCGCCCCGGGTGACCACGCCGTGCCGGTCGAGCAGGGTGCGGGCCAGCGCGTGCGCGCGCACCGTCGTATCGGGCTCCCGCGCCGGGAGCAGGGACCAGCGGCCGGCGACCGTGGGCGGGCCGGTGCGGGAGGCGGTGCGGGCGGCGGCGGTCAGGGAGCCGTAGCGGCCGCGCGGGACCGCGCGCTTGGCGCGGTGGGCCGTGGAACCCGCGGTGCGGCCCGAGCCCAGCAGGGACCGCAGGGGCGCGAGCGTGTCGTTCGTCAGGCGTCCGGACCAGGCCAGGTCCCACACGGCGTCGGCGAGCTGGGGGTCCGTGGCGTCCGGGTGGGTCGTCGCGCGGACCTGGTCCGCGATCTGGCGGAAGAACAGGCCGTAGCCGCCGGAGAGGGCGTCCAGGACGGACTGGTGGAGCGCCGTCAGCTCCAGCGGGTTGGGCGGGGGCAGCAGCAGCGGGGCCGCGTCCGCCATGTAGAGCGAGAGCCAGCCGTCCTTGCCGGGGAGGGCGCCCGCGCCGGCCCACACCACCTCTCCGGAGGCGGTCAGCTCGTCCAGCATCGCGGGGGCGTAGTCCGCGACGCGGGACGGCAGGACCAGCTTCTCCAGGGCCGACGCGGGAACGGAGGCGCCCTGCAACTGCTCGACGGCGCGCACCAGACCGTCGACGCCGCGCAGTGCGTGCCCCTTGCCGATGTGCTGCCACTGAGGCAGGAACTGGGCGAGCGCGGCCGGCGGCACCGGCTCCAGTTCGTGCCGCAGCGCGGCGAGGGAACGGCGGCGCAGCCGCCGCAGCACCGCCGCGTCGCACCACTCCTGGCCGATGCCGGCCGGGTGGAACTCCCCCTGCACGACGCGGCCGCCCGCGGCGAGGCGCTGCAGGGCGCCCTCCGTGACCGCGACGCCGAGGCCGAAGCGGGCCGCCGCCGTGACCGACGTGAACGGGCCGTGGGTGCGCGCGTAGCGCGCGAGGAGGTCGCCGAGGGGATCCTTCACCGGTTCCGTGAAGGCCTCCGGGACGCCGACCGGGAGTGCCGTGCCGAGCGCGTCGCGCAGGCGGCCCGCGTCCTCGATCGCCGCCCAGTGGTCGGCGCCGGCGACACGGACGCGGATCGCGCGCCGGGCCCCGGCGAGTTCCCGGGCCCAGTGCGGCTGCGCGCCGCGTTCGGCCAGCTCGCCGTCCGTGAGGGGGCCGAGCAGCCGCAGCAGGTCGGCCACGCCTTCGGCGTCCTTGACGCGTCGGTCCTCGGTCCGCCACTGCAGCTCCCGCTCCAGCTCGGCCAGCACCTCGGCGTCCAGCAGCTCGCGCAGCTCCGCCTGGCCGAGCAGCTCGGCCAGCAGGCGCGAGTCCAGGGACAGCGCGGCCGCGCGGCGCTCGGCGAGCGGGGAGTCGCCCTCGTACAGGAACTGCGCGACGTACCCGAAGAGGAGGGAGCGGGCGAACGGCGACGGCTCCGGTGTGGTGACCTCGACCAGGCGTACCTTGCGCGACTCCAGGTCGCCCATCAGCTCGACCAGTCCGGGCACGTCGAAGACGTCCTGGAGGCACTCGCGGACCGCCTCCAGGACGATCGGGAACGAGCCGAACTCGCTCGCCACCTGCAACAGCTGGGAGGCGCGCTGACGCTGCTGCCACAGCGGGGTGCGCCGGCCGGGGTTGCGGCGCGGCAGCAGCAGGGCGCGGGCGGCGCACTCGCGGAAGCGGGAGGCGAACAGGGCCGAGCCGCCGACCTGGTCGGTGACGATCTGGTCGACCTCGCCCTTGTCGAAGACGACGTCCGCCGCGCCGACGGGGGCCTGCTCCGCGTCGTACTCCCTGCCCGCCTTCGCCGGTTCCTGGTCCAGCAGGTCCAGGCCCAGCAGGTCGGCGTCGGGCAGGCGCAGGACGATGCCGTCGTCGGCGTGCATGACCTGGGCGTCCATGCCGTAGCGCTCGGAGAGCTTGGCGCCGAGCGCCAGCGCCCACGGGGCGTGGACCTGGGCGCCGAAGGGGGAGTGGACGACCACCCGCCAGTCGCCGAGCTCGTCGCGGAACCGCTCCACGACGATCGTGCGGTCGTCCGGGACGTGGCCGCAGGCCTCGCGCTGTTCGTCGAGGTACGACAGGACGTTGTCCGCGGCCCAGGCGTCCAGTCCCGCCGCGAGGAGGCGGAGGCGGGCGTCCTCCTTCGACAGCGCGCCGACCTCGCGCAGGAACGCGCCCACCGCGCGGCCCAGTTCCAGTGGGCGGCCCAGCTGGTCGCCCTTCCAGAAGGGGAGGCGGCCCGGGACACCGGGGGCCGGGGAGACGAGGACGCGGTCGCGTGTGATGTCCTCGATCCGCCAGGAGCTGGTGCCGAGCGTGAAGACGTCCCCCACCCGCGACTCGTAGACCATCTCCTCGTCCAGCTCGCCGACCCGGCCGCCGCCCTTCTTGGGGTCGGCCCCGGCGAGGAACACGCCGAACAGACCGCGGTCCGGGATCGTGCCCCCGGAGGTGACGGCGAGACGCTGGGCGCCGGGGCGGCCCGTGACGGTGCCGGTGACGCGGTCCCACACCACGCGCGGGCGCAGCTCGGCGAAGGCGTCGGAGGGGTAGCGGCCGGCCAGCATGTCCAGGACCGCCGTGAACGCCGACTCGGGGAGAGAGGCGAAGGGGGCGGCGCGGCGGACCGTGGCCAGCAGGTCGTCCACCTGCCAGGTGTCCAGCGCCGTCATCGCGACGAGCTGCTGGGCGAGCACGTCCAGGGGGTTGGACGGCACTCTCAGGGACTCGATCGCGCCGGTGCGCATACGCTCGGTGACGACGGCTGCTTGGACGAGGTCTCCGCGGTACTTCGGGAAGACCACGCCGGTGCTGACCGCGCCCACCTGGTGTCCCGCGCGGCCCACGCGCTGGAGGCCGGAGGCCACGGAGGGGGGCGACTCGACCTGGACCACGAGGTCGACCGCGCCCATGTCGATGCCCAGTTCGAGGCTGGAGGTGGCCACGACGGCGGGGAGGCGGCCTGCTTTGAGGTCCTCTTCGACAAGGGCGCGCTGTTCCTTGGAGACCGAGCCGTGGTGGGCGCGGGCGATCACGGACGGGGCGCCCTGGGCCGCCCCGGAGCCGCCCATCAGCTGGGCGGGCGCGTGGTGTTCGTCGAGGGTCTCGCCGGTGGCCCGTTCGTAGGCGATCTCGTTGAGGCGGTTGCAGAGGCGTTCGGCGAGGCGGCGGGAGTTCGCGAACACGATCGTGGAGCGGTGGGACTGGACCAGGTCGGTGATCCGCTCCTCGACGTGCGGCCAGATCGACGGACGCTCCGCGCCCTCCGAACCGTCGGCGACGGGGGAGCCGCCCAGCTCGCCCAGGTCCTCCACCGGGACGACCACCGAGAGGTCGAACTCCTTGCCCGACGCCGGCTGGACGATCTCCACCTTGCGGCGGGGGGAGAGGAAGCGGGCGACCTCGTCGACCGGGCGGACCGTCGCGGACAGGCCGATGCGGCGGGCCGGCTTCTTGAGCAGCTCGTCCAGGCGCTCCAGGGAGAGGGCCAGGTGGGCGCCGCGCTTGGTGCCCGCGACGGCGTGGACCTCGTCGAGGATGACGGTGTCGATGCCGGTCAGCGCGTCGCGGGTGGCCGACGTCAGCATCAGGAACAGTGACTCGGGGGTGGTGATCAGGATGTCCGGGGGGCGGGTGGCGAGCGCGCGGCGCTCGGCTGCCGGGGTGTCGCCCGAGCGGATGCCGACCTTGATCTCGGGTTCGGGCAGGCCCAGGCGTACGGCCTGCTGGCGGATGCCGGTCAGGGGGCTGCGGAGGTTGCGCTCGACGTCGACCGCGAGGGCCTTGAGGGGGGAGACGTAGAGGACTCGGCAGCGCTTCTTCGGGTCGGCCGGCGGGGGTGCGGAGGCCAGTTCGTCCAGTGCGGCGAGGAAGGCGGCCAGGGTCTTGCCGGAGCCGGTGGGGGCGACGACCAGCACGTCCGAGCCCTCGCGGATGGCCTGCCACGCGCCGGCCTGGGCGGTTGTGGGCGCGTGGAAGGCGCCCGTGAACCAGCCGCGGGTTACGGGGGAGAAGCCTTCCAGGGCTCGGTGTGCGGAGCTGACCATGGGTCCATCCTGCACCCGGGGACTGACAACGCGGGGTGCCTGCGGCGGCCTGTCGCGGTCGGTGGGGGTGCGGGGTGCCTGCGGCGGCCTGTCGCGGTCGGTGGGGGTGCGGGGTGCCTGCGGCGGCCTGTCGCGGTCGGTGGGGGTGCGGGGTGCCTGCGGCGGCCTGTCGCGGTCGGTGGGGGTGCGGGGTGCCTGCGGCGGCCTGTCGCGGTCGGTGGGGGTGCGGGGTGCCTGCGGCG
>NZ_JBIRUY010000064.1:0-24757 GCF_044335305.1 Streptomyces sp. NPDC020490
TGTGGGGTGGGGTGGGTCGGGGGGGGGGGGGGGGGGGGGGGGGCGGCGGGGGGGGGGGGGGGGGGGGGGGGGGCGGGGGGGGGGGCGGGGCGGCCCCCCCCCCCCCCCCCCCCCCCCCCGCCCCGTCTCAATTCCCAGACCGAGCACCCCGCCCCGCTCACCATGGGGGCGGGGTGCTCCGCAGTTCGGCGAGTCCGCCGAACTCGTTACACCCCACGCGAGGCCAGACTCGCCGACAGGAGGACACCCCTTGCCCGCCGCCATTCCAGCCCTGCCGGATCTCCAGCGCTACACCCGATGGGACCAGGTACCGGACACCCTCGCTACCAAAACCCAACTCGCCGAGATGGAGCCGCCGCTCAAACCCGGTGGTGAACCGGTCGCCCAAGTCCTCTACCACGGCAACAGTTACGCGCCCCTGTACGTGAGGGCCGACGCCGTCCCCAAGCGCAAGGCCACCCCGGCACAGCGGGCCGCCCTTGACCGTGCCCGCGAGCTGCAACACATCTGCCGACGCTGCGACACCCGAGAGGAGGAGCCGCTCGGCCGCGGCCGACACTGCGGGCCCTGTCGCCTCGCCGTACGGCTGTGGACCGAACACGACACCGCGCAGCGCGCCGCCCGCGAGCTCATCGCGAACCCCTCGGCCGTGCTGCTCGTCGTGGCCGCCGCCGACCACGACGCCCCGCCGGCATCGGTGGCCGTCGTCCGGCTCCACGACCGGCACGTGGTGTACGCGGCCCAGGCCGGGACTGCGGGCAGCGCCGAGCGCGCCGCCGTCCTCGACCAGCTCGACGCACTGACGACCGGCGCGGCCGTCGTATGGGAAAGCGACCGCGCCCCGGTCAACCGGTACCCCACCCGGCTTTTGGACGCGGTCGACCAGCCTCTGTACTCCTCCGCCACCCCGGAGGAACTCCTCCGCGCGCACCCGTGGGCCACGGGGACAGCCGTCTACGTCACCAGCCTGTGGCGCGCTTGGTACGCGTGGACCAGCCACCCCACCTCGGGCCACCCTGATATGCCGTGGGACGGCACCCTCCCGTGGTCCCGGTCGACCGCAGCCGACGAGGACGGCCGCGGCCTGGTCGAGCTCCTCCACCGGATTGCCGACGGCACCGAGCCGGTGTGGGATCAAGCGGCCTGGGTGATCGACGGCCACGGAGCGCCGTCCGCCGACCGCGACTGACCACCGGTACGTTCGAGCGCCCGCCCTGCACGGGGCGGGCGCTCCGTTGCGTGAAGCGCGCCCCGCGGCCGAGCAGGGCTAGACGCTCCCGACCGCACCGCCGAGCAGTGCCGATCTAGGCTTGCGAGGGAACAGGGAGGCTCTGACATGACCACACGGGGGGACGGGCGCACCGCAGGGGACGCCTGGACGGCACTTCGATTCGCATTGCTCCGCACCGCCTTGTGCGTGCTGGCCGTGATCGTCGGGAGCGGCGGCATGGTCGCTCTGCGAGGCTGGCACTCCGCACCGTCGTACGCCTCGGTCCTCGCCGCCCTCCTCGTCGTCCTCACCCTCGGCGGCCTACTGTGCGGCCTGTTCTTCGGCGGTTGGGCCGTGGTGATCCTCGTAACGGCCTGTCTGCAAGGGGGTCTTGGGCTCGCAGGCGTACGGCTCGGCAGGAGCACCGACCAGCCCGAGACGGACGAGGGCCGAGGCCGCGGAGACTGACCCGCCCGCACAGACGAAGGCGCCCGACTCCTTGACCGTCGATAGGGAGCCGGGCGCCGGCATGTGGGGCGGAGTCAGGCGGTGGGCGCGCCCGCTGCGAGCTGCCGCTCGCGCCGCCGAGCCAGGGCCTCGCGCGTCAGGCGGACCGTGTCGACTTCCGTCCGTATTCGCTCGGCACGCCGGGCCCGACGATGGCACGCAATGCGCGTGCCTTGGCGGACAGATCTCATGTCAGAGGCGCCCGCTACGGTGCTTACCGAGGCAGGGACGACGAGGGAGGGGCAACCCGTGGATTGGGCCCGGTTCGTGGTAGTCGGTGCGGTCACTCTGTACGTGGTGGTTTCGCTTTACCGGTTCGCGACGCTGCGCGCTGCGACTCTCGGTGAAGCCTTCACCCCGCAGTGGGTACAACGAATCCAAGGTCGCCGCATCATCAAGAGGATGCGGGAGGACTACCTCCGGAGCCGGTCGACGGAGGGCCAGGACCATTGAATAGGTCGGCCCCCGGTGCTCAAATCACCAGGGGCCGACCCGTTCCCAGAGTACGCCGCCCTCTCCGTGGCATTCGTGGTGCCGGCCGTTCTGCAGGGCGGGCCCGCTACCCCTGGCCGGAGGACTTCACGGGGCCGTTCAGCGGGTGGTGATGAGCTCCTCAGCGGTCTTGGTCAGCAGCGCGGCGGACGCGTTCGTGTCGTGGCTGAGGACCATGGACCGGCGCGGTAGCCGGGCGAGGTACTCGGTGAGGGCCTGGGTGCCGGTCGCGGTCGTGGGGGTCAGGTCGAAGATGTCGGGGTAGCGGTCCTCGGTCTTCTGGTCGAACACGTCCGCGTCGGTGAGCGTCCGTCCGTTCTCTACGAGAGCCGGGACCGCGTCAGGGCTCATGGTCGGGAAGAGGAGACCGGCCGCGCGGGCCTCGGTGGCGAGGGTGAGGCCGAGCCACGAGCCGAGCTGATCGGGGAAGAACTGGGGCTTCAGCTCTTTTCCGGTGTCCTTCCACAGCGGCTCGCGGCGGTCGTCCACGAGAGCCTGTGTCACCGTGGGGTGCTGGGTGGGGTGGAGCTGTCCGCCGGCGAGCACCTTTTCCCGTACCTGGTCGTACAGGCCGGTCGCATCGAGCAGGCCGAGGCCGAGTGCGGCGGCGGACGGCCACGGCAGCACCCTTACCCGGCCGTCGGGCTCCGGGCGGACGAAGACGCGGTCATTGGCCAGCAGCCCCCACCCTCCCAGGGCGAGGAGGAGCCCGGTGGTGGTCTTGCCCGCGCCCTTGTCGCCGAGGGTCAGGACAGCGTCACCGTTTTGGGTGGCGGCGGAGGCGTGCAGCACGGTCCAGCCGTCGGCGAGGAGTTGCCCCCGGACGAGTTCGCGGGCGAGGCGGGCGGCGGCGACGGCCACCGGTTCGAGTTCACCGCCGACGATGACCAGGCGGCGGCCGTTGGCCTGGTAGCCGATCCGTTCCTCGGGCTGCACGGCGTAGGTGATGCCGTCCGCGCGGCCCACGAGGGTCCGGGCGTTCGCGTAGATGGTCTCTTCGGGGCCGCAGTCCGCGACGAGGGCGGCGATGTCGTCCACGCGGCCCGGGTCGACGTCGGCGAGGACCAGGCCGCCGCCGTCGGCGAGGGAACCGGGGCCCGGGTCGTCGGCGGCAGCGGCGTTCCACCAGGGGCCGAAGTAGCGCGCGGACCAATCGGTGATCGCCGCCGTCTGGCTGGCGACCGTGACGGTTGCGGTATCGGCGTGGATGCGGGTTGCGGTCAGAGACACGTACGGGCTCCTTGTTCGTAGTGACTGATCTGGCTGTAGGCGGCTTGGAGTTTGGTGCGGGCCGTGAGCAGGCCCGCAGTCTCGTGGGGGTCCAGCGTCAGAGGCTGAACAGTCGGGCGACCGGCGCGGATGTGCAACCGGATTCCGAGCCACACGCCCCCGCGGTTGACGGACAGGACATCGGTTCCGTCCTCGACGTCCAGGAGCTTGCGCAGGGCGGACAGAACGGCGGCGGCCGGGCCGTGCCGGGTGCGGCCTATCCCGGCGTTGATCCGGCGCGGCCGGTCGGCGAGTTCGGCGCGGATCAGCTCCAGCGGCACGGTGCACGGGGCGCCGTGAACGGTGGTGGTCGAGGCGCAGATGACCGCGCCGTCACCGTGTTCGCCGATCACGTAGCCGTCCACGGCCGAGACGGGCACGCGGTGATGGGCGGCGAGGGCGGCACGATAGCGGGCGGTGTCGGTTGCTGATCCGATCCCGTACGTGGGGGCTCCGCTGATCGTGGCGAGGAGCCGTGAGAGGACGTCCACGGGGTTGGTCACCATGACGACGGGGCGCGTGTAGCCGCTGAGCTTGCGGCCGAGTTCGGCGATCAGCGGGGCGTTCGCGTCGAGTCCGGCCATGCGCACGTTGCGGGTGGCGGTGTTGGCGAACGTGGCCCGGGGGCAGATCACCACGGCGTCCGCCTGGTCCAGTTCGGCGACGGTGGCCGCCCGTGCGCGGGTGTCGGCGTGGACGACGTGGGCCATGTCGTCCAGATCAGCGACCAGACCAGCGACCAGACCAGCGGAGTTCTCGGCCGTGCGGGAGGTGATGAGCAGCCGGTTGCACCAGGGCTCGCCGACGAGGAGCGCGGCGACGGTCTGACCGACCGCGCCGGCACCGACGATGCCGACCGTGTGGCCGGTCACCGGGCCGCCGCCCGGGTCACGGTCCGCAGGGCGAGCAGCCACGCGGTATCGGGGGCGGTCCCGGCCGCAAGGGTGGCGCTCACCAGGTCCAGCAGCGTGCACAGCGCTTCTGCCTGGTCGATGACGGCTTGGGCGTGCTCGGGCAGCGGCAGCGTGGCGGGGGCGCTGAGGTAGGTGGAGAGGATGTTCACCGTGTCCATCAGCCACGTCACGAGCAGCCGGCGCAGCCACAGGCCGCGCATGGCCCCGCCCAGGGGGCGCGTCTGCCCGGCCACGAACGCGGCGATCCCGTCCGCCACCGTGACGGCCGGGCCGTCCATGTGCGGGGCGGTGATCAGTGCGAGGACCGTGCGTGAGACGAGTTTGGCGATGTCGTGGTGTGCGGGCCCGCGCGAGAGGCCGGGGTCGATGAACACCGGCGCTTCCGCAGGGCCGTCGGGCCACAGGATGTGTTCCGGCTTCAAGTCGCCGTAGACGATCACCGTGGGGCCGATCGGCGGAGTGAGGCGGAGTTTCAGCAGCCGGGCCACGACCACGCCGACCACCGCGGCGACGCCTTGCCGGGAGCGCTCATCGAGCCGGTCAACGCCGAGACGGCTCATGTAGAGACGGCCCGAGACGCCGTTGAACTTCCTGCGGAACGTGCCGTCGATGCTGCGCTCGGGGATCGCCGCGGAGTCGACCAGAGCGGCCACCTGCGGGCGCTGAAGAGCCTCAAGAGCGGTCACGGCGGCGGCGAGCAAGTCGCCAGTCCGCGCCGGGTCTTTGGCGATCAGGTCGGCGAGGGTCGGGCCCGTTACGGGCTCGGTGAACAGCACTCCGGCCGTGTAGCCGGTGCACCGGCCGACCCGGACGCCGGCCGCGTCCAGGACGCGGAGCTGTGCGGCCTCCCGCGCGAGCAGCGAGCCGGGAGAGGAGGCGTAAGCGGCCTGCGCCGCACGGACCGTGTCACGGTCACCGGCCACACCGCGCAGCACGGAGACGAGGGACAGGCCAAGGATCGAGTCCTTCGCGAACACGCTCCGGCCGCCGATGCTGGCGCGGTGTACGTAGCCGGTGACCGAGGGGACGTGATCGCCGAGCGTCAGCGGCTCGCCGGGCCACAGGGCGTCGGCGGCGCGGTGGATGCGGTCGGCGCTGAGTGCGAACAGGTCGGCGGTCTGCGGTAATGCGGTGCCGGTCAAGGTGTCTCCTTGGCGGTCAGCGGTAGGGCGACGAGGGACATTGGGGCCCGTTGCCGGGGATCAGGGGAGCGGCGGCCGGTCGCCGTGCCGGTCCGTGTGGGGGGCGGGCCGGTCCGGGAGCGCATCCGCCGACGGGCGGTCCGGCTGGACCGCGACCGGCGCGACGGCGCGAGCTGTATGCACCTGCGCCGCCATCAGGGCGAGCCCCGCCACGACCGAGCCGAGTAACAGGGCCCCGACGGTGCGGCCGTCGTCGGACGGCATCCGGTGACGGCCGCTCACTCGGACTCCCACGTGCCGCGCCGGGCAACGAGTTCGACGGTTGCCCACTGCGCGGGCCACTGGTCATCGAGGCCGCCGCCGTATCGCGGGCGCAGGATCGGCGTACCGCCGCGAACATCCGTGAGGACACCTACGCGGGATCGTTCGGTGTCGCGGACCAGGTCACCGACCCCGGCGCAGTGCTCGGCGGTCACCGGGATGCCTCCGTGCCGGACGCCTCCCACGCAGGCCGCCGACGGCGGCGGTTGATGGCGTCGATCGCCGCCGCGGAACCCTCGCCGTCGTCGACCCGTTCCCGGTACTCCCGCCAGTCCGCAGGCGTCCAGGAGTCCAGCGCCGCCGGGAACGCGTCGTCGTCACGGCTCATGGCGTCACCGCCGGGACGCCGTACATCGCCGCGCACGGATCGCATGCGTACAGGTCACCGACCGGGTACCGAGGTGACGCGGTCCCGGCGCACCAGGCGCACGACGTACCCGCGCGCTGCCGATCCGTCAGCCGGTCGCGGTTGATGGTGGGAGCGTCCACCAGGTTCGCCGGCATGGGGTGTGGGGTTGTGCTGCGCGTCGTCATGTCTCTTGCCTCGCGCTCACGTCAGGTTCGATGCCCCGCCCGTGCCCCTCGGGGGACGGAGGCACGAGCGGAGCCGTACACACCAGCTAACCCACAGTCACCGCGCCGCGGGCATGACGAAATCGCTTGGAATGCCTGCACGCGTACTGACGAATTGACTTGCCCTTTACTGTCCGTGGCAATCCGCACCGCCTACCGTGAGCGCATGGCGGAGACCAAAAACGAGCACCTAGCCGCCTGGATTGATCGTCACGACATGTCGATCGAGGAGTTGGTCGACGCCGTGAACGACGCCATCCACGACTTCACCGGCCGCCAGGGCACTACGTCTGAGCGGACCGGGTACCGGTGGCTGGCCGGCAAGAGCCGGTGGCCCCAGGAGCGCCAACGCATCGCGCTCGAACGGGTCACCGGCCTGACCGCCACTGACCTAGGGTTCGTGCCTCGGGGGAACCCCAAGACCACACCATTACCCCCAGCAGCATTACCGGAGGACCCTTCAGTGCACCGCCGCCGGTTCGTCGGCGCGGCCACCGGCACCGTCGCCGCCGTCGCCGCACCGCTCATCGCCTCCCCGAACTCCCGCCCCCAGCGTGTTGGCACCTCCGACGTCATCCGGCTACGGGACAGCGTGGAAACCCTCGTCCAACTCGACGCCGCGCGGGGCGGACACACCGCCCTGGAACGCGCAGCACTCGCCGGGGCGGACGAGGCCCTGAGTCTCCAACAGCACTCCGCCACGCAGCGCGTACGCCAACGCCTGTACGCCGTCGCATCCGACTTCGTCTCGACGGCGGCATGGTCGATGATCGACGCCGGGCAGCTCGACGCCGCCGGCAAGCACCTGGACCGCGCACTGACCCTCGCCGGGATGTCCCAGGACCCGGACATGTCCATGCAGGTCTGGAACCTGCGGGCCATGCTCGCCCGTCAGCGCGACGACTACGGCGAAGCCATCGCCGCCGCACAGGCCATGCAGACGACGACCATCGCCCGCCGCTCCCCTCTGCATGCGTCCCTCGCGCACGCCCGGACCGCAATCAGCCTCGCGCACGCCGGAGACCGACGGTCAGCGGCCCTGCGCTCCCTCGGCCGCGCCGAAGACGCCCTAGGCAAGGTCGACTTGGCAGACCCGCGCCCGACCTGGATCGCCTTCTACGGGCCCGCTGAGCTGTACTCGCTCACCGCCATCGTGCGGGACGTCGTCGGCGACCCGGCGGAGGCTGAGGCCGCTTCCCACCGGGCGCTCGGCGCACTGCCCCACAGCTACCGGCGCAACCGCGGGCACACCACCGCACGCCTGGCCCTTGCCCAGCTCCACCAAGGCGACGTCGAGCAGGCATGCGCCACCAGCGCGGCCGTGTTCGAGATCATGGCCGGTGACCCGCTCCCCGGCCGCATGCGCCGACTCCTCGGCGACTTCCACCGCGACCTGATCACCCTTGCGCCCCCGCGTGTCGCGCACGAGTGGACCGACCGCTACCGGACCGAATGGAGCACCCCCGCATGACCACGGCGACCGTCGAACTCCGTCACTACGGCCACGACGACCTTCCCGAGATCCGGCAAACTCTCCTTGACGTCCACGCCGACGCCTACGCCGACGACATGACCGAGTTCGACGAGCGGTTCCCGTGGTTCGTGGACCACTGGGGAGGCAATCCGGGCTTCGCGTGCGTCGTCGGGTACGAAGACGGCGAACCCGTGGGGTTCGCGTACGGTGCTCCGGCCGCGCCGGGCCGCGAGTGGTGGCGTGAGCACCTGACGGAGCCGCCAGCGGACGACTCCACGTTCAGTGTGTCTGAGCTGATGGTGCGGCCGAGGTGGCGCAAGACCGGCACCGCCGAGCGCCTGCATGTGGCACTGGTGGAGAACAGGCCGGAGGCCCTGGCCGTGCTCTTGGTCGACCCCGACCATCCCAAGGTGCAGTCTCTTTACGAGACGTGGGAGTACCGGAAGATCGGCAACCGTCAGCCCTTCCCCGACAGTCCCAATTTCGCGGTGATGCTCCGCTACCTGCGCTGACCGGCAGGCCCGGCGGCGGCCCGCGCCCGATCCCCATTTCGCGGTGATGCTCCGCTACCTGCGCTGACCGGCAGGCCCGGCGGCGGCCCGCGCCCGATCCCCTGGGGGTCGGGCGCGCGTTGTTGCTGGGGGTGAAACCCGGCCGCGCGCTGTCGTAGCTGTGCGCGAGGATCAAGGGGCACCCCCGGTGGGCGTGCGGACAGAAAGGGGGAGCAGTGGAAGCCCTTCCGGACCTCCCGGACCTCGTGGACGGGCTCCCGGGCGGCGGATTCAGCCTCGGCGGCCTCGGCCTCGGCGCCCTGGTCGTGGTCGCGGTCCTGGCCAACCAGGGCACACCCGCGGACCGTAAGGAGTTCAACCGCAGTATTGAACGGTTCTTCGGCTCGCTGATTGATGGCATCGGCCGGTACGTCGGCGGGCGCGAGCTCGTCACCGAGCCGCGCAGCGAGGCCACATGGTGGCATGCCGGCGCCCCGCTGCCGGACGACCAGGCCACCGAGACGCCCGTCGACCAGCTCGGCGCGGCGGTGGGCGCTGTGTCGGGGGTGTCGTTCGACAAGCCCACCCGGGCCCGCCGCTGGGTCCATGCCGCCGCTGCCCCCGCGCGGGTCCTGTTCGGTGCCCTCGCGGGCCTGTGGCGCGTCCTACGTATCTGGTACAGGTGGCCGCGCGCTGCGCGCTCAGCGGTCCGTCTGTCGCCCTTGCCGCTCGCGTGGGGACTGTGGCGATTCCCCGAGGAGACTCAACTCGCCCTTATTGGCGTCGCCTTGGCCGTCTTTGTCGCCGCACTCACCAGCCCGGCCGGGCTCGGTTGGTGGCGCGTACGGCCGGTGTGGACAGATAGACAAATCTACGGGCCGGGCGTGTGGGTGGCGGCCCGTCAACTCCTGCGCCTCGACGAGAAAGAACAGCGGTCCCGGTGGCTTTCTGTCCCCGACGATATGAGCGCGGAAGACGCCCGAATCGTGCTGCGCATTCCCGCGAGCTGGATAGGCGGCCCCGAGGCCGTCGCCGCCATCGAGCGGGTTATCGAGGAGCGCGTTCCCGGCGACTGGGTGCCGCAATGGGAGCGTACCGGGCAAGAGCATTACGTCCAGTGGACGCCCAAACCGAAGCCCACACCGAAACCCGTCCTTCCCGACTACGTCCCGTGGAAGCCCACCGGAAACCCGCGCCGCGTGTTCCTCGGCCTCGCCATCGAGGGCGATCTCATCGTCGATGCCGTTATCGAGACGCAGACCGCAACGCCGCATTGGGGCGTGGCCGGTGCTACCGGCTCGGGTAAGAGCACCGTCCTATACATTCCCGTTGTCCATGGTCGGCAGAATGGCGAGCTGATCGACATTCTCGACACCAAGCGGAACAGTCTTATCGAGGCCGAAGGGTTCTCGGGCGTCCGGATTCACAAGACGGTCCGGGAGTGCGTCGCAGCATTCGCCGAATTCCTTACGTCGATGATGGCGGCCGAAGCTGCTACGCAAAAAGGAGCTGACCCGCAGCTACGGGCGCAGCTCGTACCGCGCACCCTTGTGATTGACGAGCTCCCGACCTTGATCAAGCTCGCTTATATCTGGTGGCGTTACGGGCTCAAAGGCAAGGGGACCCCGCCGTTTCTTGACTGGCTCTCGATTATCCTCCTGCAAGGACGGTCGTCGAATCACCGCGTCGTCGTAGGTACGCAGCAATTCGCGAACTCCTTTTTCGGTGGAACGACGGAACGCGCCCAGATCGGATTTCGGGCCACTGTTGGCCGACAGGACCGCATCTCTTGGGGTGTGGCGTACGGGCAGAGCACGCCCGTCATCGGGTACGACACCGGAATTCCTGGCCGCGGCGCCTACACAGACCAGCGGAAGGACCCAGAGGCGGATTACGTGTACGTGCGTGAAATGCAGCCCAGTTACATCACGCCGGATGTCGGGCGTTACCTTGCGGAGTGCCCGGCGGCCCCGGCCTGGTTCGACGCGGGGCACATGGCGCCGTGGATTACCCCCGAGCTCCTCGCCGAGGTGAACGAGACCGCGGCGACGGCCGCTTTCCTCCCCGGCGGGAAGTACGGACCCGAGTCGCTCCCCGGTGTCGTGTCAGCCGCAGCGAGGGGGATCACGGGGGGTTCGCCCAGCTCACAGCACACGACAGCAGCACTCACGACAGGGGACGCGACAGGCGGCGCGACAGATGCCGGCACCGAGCTCGTCCCTGCCGAGGCCGAGGACCAGGAGGAGGCCCTCCCCGAGACGTACAGCCTCGCCGACGCATTCGAGCGCGGCATTCTCCCGTGGAAGGCGTCAACGACCCGGACGTATTTCAAGCGCGGAGAAAAGCGGGGAATCACGCCCCCCGAGGGGGTCAGCGACGGGCAAACCTCCTTCTACTCCGAGGAGGAGCTCACAACGTGGCTCGCGGAATGGGTGGCATGGCAGGAGAAGAACAACACCACCCCTCGCAAGAACGCAGGGGACAAGGAAAACGAGGGGGCGCCGAGTGCCTGAAAAGGTGGCGGGTCAAGAGATCGCGTGCGACTATCTCGCTCAAGGAGGGAATGACCTCGAAATCGGGAGTCGGGCGTTCCTCTCCATTGATCTGGTACACGGGCGTATTCGTGCGTACTCCGGCGACGAGTACGCCGATACCGCGCCCCTCCTTGTCGGCTCAGGCTGGCACATGAGATGGCCCATTCCACCTGTCGACAACGACCGGGCAAACCGACTTCTGAATGACCTTGCCGATTCCGCGGCAAACCTGTTCAGGAAGTCGTCCGTCCGAAAGGACCCTCTTAGCGTCATTCTGTACGGAGGCGCCGGGACATCCGTCGACATCATCAACCGGCGGTGCGCCGATCTCTGGCAGGAGCATTACGAGGGGCGGAAATAGGGGAGTCTCGAAATGTGGCGGCGGCGGTGTGAATCACGAATCCGTACCCCCGCCGCCGGTATTGTGTGCATCCCTCGTCGGTGATCCCCGGATTACTTCCGGTGTGACGTCGTACTGTTTGCTCAGGATCGGGACCCATCTTTCCGGTACTTCCTGGCGCCCGGTCTCGACGTCACAATATGTCGATGCGCACACTTTCAACAGGCGTGCGACGTCCTTTTGTAGCAGTCCCGCAGATGTGCGCAGACAATGAAGAATCGAAGAATGGCCGGGAATTATGAGGTAGCCAACCGGGACCCCAAAAACGTGTGCAAGGTGTTGCAGTCGGTTCGGTCGGGGAGGACGGCCTGTCGTCTCCCAGGTGGAAACGGTGCTGCGGGAACAACCGACTCGTACGGCCAATTCATCTTGTGTCCAGCCGTGTGAAAGTCGCAGCTTCCGCACGCGTACCCGATGTATGCGCACCCCTTTGCGTCCCCCGTTCGTTGTCGGTTCGGGGCGGCACTCTAGCGGCCCTTGATCATCACCGCTGGGCACGTGTCACAGGTTGGGCACAGCGCGTGCGGGTTGGTTACGAACTTCTTTGACGCTTTGATCACTCGCGGCATAGGGTCGATCACTCGTGGGGTGAAAGCGCTTGATTCTGGGGGAGGTTACGGGGTGCCGTCGTTTGGAAGCGTCCTGCGGAAGATTGCGGGTCTGCCGGAACCAACGAAGACCGGCGGGCCTGCGGGGGAGGGTGTCCCTCGGCAGAGTGAACCGGCCACCCCCGGGCCCGTGAACCCGTGGGAGTCCGCGGGCAACCGGCTGCGCGAGCAACAGGCGAACTCGGCCGTGGCCGCTCCGCCGTCACCGGCTCCCGTGCGCGCCGCGAAGCCGGTCCCGCCCTGGGTGCCGCAAGAGGAGAAGTCCGGCGCCGCGTTCGCCCGTCGCTTCGGCCGCGGTCTGCTGTGGTTCGTCGTCGTCCTCGCAGCCATCACCGGAGTGCGGCAATGGTTCTTCCCCGCGAAGGCGACGGCGCCCGCCCCCAAGACGACCACGACCCAAGCGGCGGCCTACCCGGACGAGGAGGCGCAAGCCGTGGCGGCCCGGTTCGCCCGCGCGTACCTCACGTTCGACGAGGCGCAGCCGGACGAGCGGGCAAAGCTCCTCGCCTCTGTCCTGCCGGCGGACTCCGACACCACCATGGGATGGGACGGCCACGGAAGTCAGGACGTGCTAGCCGTCCAGCCCGGAACCGTGACCCACGGCAAGCAGGACCAGGCCCGCGTACGGGTCGATGTGCTGATCCGTCCCGAGACGACGACCACCACCAAGGGGAAGAAGACCACCACCGCCGAGGCCGCCCGATGGGTCGGCCTCGACGTGCCGGTTGTCGAGACCTCCGGCCGGGTCATCGTCACCGGGACCCCCGGCCTGGTCGGTATTCCGGCGCACGGCCCCAAGGCCCCCGACTTGTCGACGGCGCACACCGACACGGAGCTCAGCGCGGCGACGCAAAGCGTCGTTGAGAAGTTCTTCGGGGCCTACGCCTCGGGCGACACGGACACCGTCACCGCCCCCGGCGCGAGCGTCCCGGCGCTGCCCGCCGGCATCACGTACAAGGATCTGTCGTCCTGGTCGGTCGACGACGGCACCGGCAGCGACCGCACCGGGACCGCGGTCGTCTCCTGGACCCTCGGCGGGGCCACCGTCGAGCAGACCTACCGCGTCACCCTCACGCGCGTGTCGTCCAGCGACGCCGCGCGGTGGCAGGTGGCCGACGTCCACGGGGGCTCGCTGTGACCGTATGTCCCCAGCTCATAAAACATGAGCCGCCGTCATGCGCCCCGGTCAGCGCACCCGATCACCACCAAGGGGGAACCGAACCCGTGTTGCCACAGCTCCGCCGCGCGGCCTCGGCCGCACTGCCCGTCATCAAAGCGCGGCTCACCCTGTGGGCCTCGACCACCACCAGCCCGCACGCCTACCGGGCCGACGCCGTTACCGGCGTCGTCCTCGCCGCAGGACTCACCACCGGCAGCGAGTTGAAGGACTGGATTCTCCTCGTCGCCGGGAACGTCCTGACGGCGATCATCGCCGTCCGCGGCGTGGGTCATTTCCTGAAAAAAGAGTGGGGCGAGATGGTCACCATGGGCGTGGCGGCCGTCTTCGTCGGCGCCTACGTCTGGGCCCCCGACACCGTCCAAACCGTCCTGACGGGCATCTGGGGGAAGGTCTCGGGGTCCGCCTGATGCGCATCGGCAACACGTACACCCAACACTTTGCGCTGGAGACGAAACAACACGAGATTCTCGGCCTCGACCTGGGGGAAGGGGCGCCGCGCCGCCCGCTCGTGATGGGCCTGGTCCTCAACGGCGTGTGGTGGGCGGCCCTGCTGCTGATCTTCGGCGCCCCGAGCAAGGCCACGTTTACGGCCTACTTCCTGCCGCCGCTGATCATCACCGTCTACGGCGCGCAACGCGCATCCATCGACCGCCGATGGAAGATCACGCAATGGGCGATCGGCATCCGCTATCTCGTCCTCGGCCACCGGCCGATCGTCAGCGGCGGCCGACGCGCCGCCACCCGAAGCGAGTGGATGAACCGCCGTGCCCGGTGGGGGACCCGCCTCGAATTCCTCGTCGACTCGCCCCTCGGCGGGCTCATCGAGCGGTGGCTCGGTGACGAGGAGTCCATCCCGCAGGGTGCCGGCGCGCCGATCCGGCTCGCCGCCCGTCCACGTCTGTTCGGGCCCGATGCCGTGGTCAAGGCGTACGGACGCAAGGCAATGAAGCAAAGGGGGAAGTCGTGAAGGTGCTTCGCAGGCTCGGGAGTTTCGTCGGTGTGGGGAGCGACCGCTCGGCCGCCGCCCCCCAGTACGTCGCCCTGAGCGATGGACTCGTGGTCACCGACGACCACACCGAAGCGTGGTACGTCCTCGCCAGCAGCAACACCGACTTGATGAGCGAGACCGCCCGCGACGCCGAGCTCGACCAGGCCGATTCAGCGCTCGCGCGGATTCTGGTCGGCTACGAGTGCCACTTGCGGGTTCTGTGGTCCCCGCTGCACGCCGAGGACTACGCGGCCGAGGCCGAAGAGCTGTTCACCGCCGGGGCCTGGGACGAGTGGGCAAGCCTGCGCATCCGCCGCCTCGAACAGATCAGCCTCCCGACCCGTCACCTCCTGCTCGGTGTCCGGCTGACCGACCGTGCCGGGCAGGCCGCCAGGATCAGCCGCAAAAGCATTCAGGAGGGACTCGGCCTCACCTCGAACGTCACCCCGCGCGAGCTCGCCCGCCTTGACGCACAGATGCGCCGCCTTCACCGCCGCCTTGAGTCCTCCCCGTGGAAGGCGCAGCCCGCGAGTGTGGAAATGCTCGCGTGGATGATCTCCCGGGAGCAGCACCGCGCGGCGCCGCTCCCGGCGGCGAATGCCGGCGTCATCAGCGGTGCCAAGGTGGCCGCCTTGACTCGCGGCAGGCTCCTCCCGTACCCGGACCACCTTCGGGTGGTCAACGCCCACGGCGACGTGGCCGCCTGGGTGTCGGTGCTCGCCATGCCCGGCTTCCCCGAACACCTCGAATCCCCGGGCAACGGGGAGTGGTTGAGGGTCCTCTCCGAGATCAACTATGTGCCGGACATAGAGGAAGACGTCGAGCTCGACGACGAGGACGAGCTCATTTTCCCCGTCAACCCCGAGGCGAGCGTGAGATTCCGTGTGCAGCCCAAGCGGGAGGCGCGGAAGAAGGTCGATGACGTGAGGCGCTCGGCCAAGGAACAGCGGCACAGCGCCGCGAACGCCAGCGCCGAAGACCCCGGCGAGGACATCGAGGAGACCGAGACCGCCATGTCTCGGCTCAAGCGGGACTTGACCCGCGAAGACGTGACACTCGTCGAGGACCACCCCCGGCTGATCGTCACGTCCGAGACGTCCCTCGACGATCTCCGGGCCCGGGTGGACGCCGTGATCACGCACTTCGGTGGGATGGGGATCGAGGTCGTTGTCGCCGAGGACGAACAGCGTGAGATGTGGTTGGAGTGCCAGCCCGGCGACCAACTCCGCGTGCCCGACCTCGGCCACGTCCGCGACGTCACCGCCCTGTCCGGCTCCTGGTGGTGGGGCGGCGCCAAGGTCGGCGCCGACGAGGGCCCGATCGTCGGGTACCTCACCGGCAGCACCCCCGGCACCTTCCGTCTGGACATCACCGCCGGCAGTGACCGCGGCGACGCAACGACAACAGCGATCGTCGGGCGAAGCGGTCGCGGCAAGACCACGGCGGCCATGCTCGCCATGCTCGACGCGGCACATCGCGGCGCCTTCGTCCTGGGGCTCGACTTCAAGGGCGACTTGGGCGGCGTCGTCTCGGCCGCCCGCCGCTACGGCCTCAACGCCCACTTGGTGGAGACCGGACAGCGATTCGCCGGCACCGCTGACCTGTTCACCCTCCTGGCCGAGGAAGGCGTCGACGTCGCCCGCGGTGAAGTCCCCACACAGCTCAGCATGGCCACACCCGAGTGGCTGCGCGAGCAAGGCGCCGAGATCCCGATCACGCGCGCGGTGAACGCGGTCATCAACCAGGGCCAGCCCGCCACCTGGAAGGTGATCGAATACCTCCAGCGGATGGATGACGAACTCGGCCGCAAGACCGGCGAGGCCCTCTACGAGCTCGCGCAGAACACCTTGGGCGCCCCGTTCATGGGACGCCCGACCAGTGACGCCCCGCCGATCACACCCGAACCGGGGATCTGGGTCGTACAGATGCCGGGCCTCTCCATGCCGCTGCCCGGCACCTCCCGCAAGGAGTGGAACCCCGCCGAGCGGCTGAGTGTCGCCCTCATGCACAGCATGCTCGCCTTCGGCATCACCACCGCGGGCCGCCGAGACCTGCGCGGCCTGCGCAAGGTGGTGACCGTGCCGGAGGTCCACGTCCTGACCCAAACCGAGCAGGGCGCGAAGTTCCTCGACTACATCGCGCGCGTGGGCAGGGCCTTGCACACCGCGCTCTTGCTGGACACGCAGGACCCGGAGAGCCTCATTCGCCTCGTCGGCGTCCTCGAACAGCTCTCCACGGTCGCAGGATTCCAATTGACCACCCCGGAGCAACAAGACGCGTTGGCGCAACTCCTCGGCCTGCCCAAGGACGCGCACACAAGGGCACTCATCCACTCGGTGGGCCTGTTGCCGAACGGCGACATCAGGCACGGGCACTGCGTGATCAGGGATCACCGGTTCCGTTGCGCCACCGTTCAGTGGGACGTGCCGAGCCTCGAACTCCGTGACCTCCTCGACACCAGCCCGAAGGCGATGGAACTCCCGGGCAACGGCCCCGTCATGGAAAAGGTGGACGCATGAACCGCAAGACGGCGACCGCCGCGGGCATCCTCGCCGCCGGCATCCTGGCCGTGGCCGGGTGCTCGTCCTCTTCCGACGACAGCGGGACCAAGGGCAGCAGCGGGCAGAAGGACCCGACGGACGCCGTCCTCAAGGCGGCCAACTCCTACCAGACGGCCGCCAACCGCCTTGACTGGCTTGCCGCTTGCCGCCTGAGCACCAAGGCCATGCGGGACGGCACGGTCGAGGAGTGCGCCGCACGCAACACGCCGGACTCGACGCCGACGGCCGCCGACTCGGCGAGCCCCTCGCCGTCGTACTCGCCGCCGACCTACGCCGACGGCTCCACGCCTGCCCCGATCGCATCCAGCACGCCCAGCGGGCCCGACCGCGCCGACACCGGACCCGTCCAGGTCTCGGACCTCGTCGAGGTGCCGGCCAGCGGTTCCCACCCGTCCGGGTACGGCGTCCTCGTCTCGTACACCGTCACGTGGCCCGGCAAGGAGTCGACCACCAGCCGCCGCGCGCTGCGCCTGGTCGACGAGGGCGGGGCGT
Organism: Streptomyces sp. NPDC020490; assembly: GCF_044335305.1. Classification (NCBI taxonomy): domain Bacteria; kingdom Bacillati; phylum Actinomycetota; class Actinomycetes; order Kitasatosporales; family Streptomycetaceae; genus Streptomyces; species Streptomyces sp. NPDC020490. The sequence continues at coordinate 17,157 of NZ_JBIRUY010000064.1, forward strand.
GGCTCATCGACCAGCACGAAGACATTCAAGAGGGCGACGAAGGACACGGCTCGCCGGTCCGCACCGCCCTTTCCGGGGGGTAAAAGTGCTCGTCTATCAGGTTCCGCGCCTGCGGAACGTGGTCATTCCGATTCTGTTCGCGCTCACCACATTGATGGTGTGCGCCGGACATGCAAGCGCCGCGGACATTGACCCCGTCGGAATCGGCGACCTCATGCCGTCGCCCGACAGCAACATTCCAGCGGGGCAAGGGACGCTTTACGAGACCTACCGAAACCCGAACCTGTGGTTGCTCGATTCCGATTTCGGTAAGTGGGACATACTCGACCCGATGGCCGAGTTCGTCGCAGACATCACCATGGCGTTTATCGCGGTGATCGGTCAGGCGTGCGTCGTCATCGTCACGTGGATTTTCCAACTGACGCGTATCCCGCCGCTGGAAAACGCCATGGCCGCCAGCATCGGCGGAGCCGCGAAGGGACTCACGGAGACCCTCCTCCCGAGCGCCCTCGCGGTTGGCGGCCTCGTCGCGTTCGTCCAGCACAAGCGCGGTGGCGGCGGCGGAGCCATGTCGCAAATCGCCTGGGTGGGTGTATCCGGTGTGGTGGCGGTCTCCCTCCTCACCAGCCCCTCGACCTGGATTTCCGGAGTTGACTCGGTGCGCCAAGTCGGAGCATCCGTCACCCTGAACGCCACATCGCAGGGAATCGGCGACGGCTCGGGAGACTTCCCGTTCAAGATCGACCACGAACCGAAATTCAGCGGCAACGGCCGGGACGACATGCTCCGCAAGTCCTCTGACACAGTGTGGCGTGCCTATGTGTCAACTCCCTGGTGTGTCGCGGAATTCGGAAGTTTCGAGGTCTGCAAGAAGTACGGAAAAGACCTCCTCGACCAGGGAGCGGACAAAGACAAGCGGAAAAAGTGGCTGCAAGACAACGTCACAACCGAGGCGGTCGGAAGCGGTAGCGTGACCTGGCGTCAGGGACACAGCCCCGTCGGGCGAATCATGGTCACTGTCCCCTCGCTGATCTCCATCATTCTGTTCGCCGGTCTCGTCCTGGTCCTCGCCTTCACCAGCCTGGCGAGCCTCCTCGGCGCCCTGATGCTCTTGTTGACCGGCGTCATCTTTGCGTGCCTCTGGGTGATCCCCGGGCGCCCACGACAGTGGGGGCTTGCCTGGTTCGATCAACTCCTCGCCCGCGCCCTTGAGTCGACCATCGCAACCATGGTCCTCGGCGCCGTCCTGGCGTTGCAGGCCGCCACCATGGAGATGTTCGGCCAGTACGGATGGCTGCCTTCTTCCGGCCTGTCGATCGCCGCGGCCGTCGTCGGCTTCAACTTCCGGGGCGTCATTGCGCAGATCTTCGGCGTCCGCGGCACCACCAACGGCATGGTTGCCGGCGCGATGCTGACCAAGATCCTCAGCCGCGGCGGAGGCGGCGGCCGAGGCCGAGGCGGAGGCGGCATTCCCCGCCCGCCGATCTCCCTTCCCGGCCGCCGCCGCACTCCCGGCGGAGGAGGCGGAGGGGGAGGCGGCGGCGGTCCCCTGGTGCCTGGCGGCGGCGGAGGCGGCTCGGCCGACGACATCGACGCCACCCTCACCCGCGTACCGCCACAGCGGCCCCCCGCGCCGCGACCCCTCCCGGCCCCGGCCGGTGGCGGCGCCGGTCCCGCCCTGCCACCCGGCGACCCGCGGCGAGCGATCCCCGGCGGCCGTACGAGCAGCGGCCCCACGATCACCCTCGACCGCGAGCCCCGGCCGGACGTCCAAGGCAAGGCCCGCGCCACGCTGCCCCCGCAGCCACAGGGACCCAAGGCTCTGCCGGCGGGAAGCAGCACCACGACCGGCAGCCGTCCCGCCACCCCGACCATGCGGCCGGAGAACGGCACGACGCCCAACTACGCGTTCCGGCAGGCCCCGCCACCGGCCGCCCCCGGCGAACCGAAGGTCATTCAGGCGACGGTGATCCGCACCACCCGCAACGGGCCGCCCAAGCGTCCGGCCCGCAGCGGGCAGCAGCCCCCGCCGCGCGCCACCGCGCCGGCACGCCGCGAGCTCCCGCCCGCTGCTCCCAAGAACACGAACAAGAAGGGGTGAGCCATGGCCAACAAGGACGAGCGCACCCCGCAGGACTATCGGGAGATCCTCGCCAGTTTCCAGTACCCCGACGAGGTCAAGCGCACGAAGGGGATGCGCAACCGGCGGGCGGCCAAGCGCGAGCACCGCGAGGAGGTCCGCCGCACCTCGAAGGAATGGGTCCGCGAACAGCGCCGCCGCGAGCCCATCCGCCCGGCCGCGGCCCTGATCGTCGTTGTGGCGGTCCTGGCCGCGGGCGTCGGCGCCCGCTACCTGTGGCCCGGCCTCCTCGGCGACAGCGACCACCAGGCGCCCAAGGCGGCGGCCACTGGCACGCCGACCGCCAGCGCCCAGGACGGCGCGCCCGCCTCCTCCCCGAGCTCGTCCTCGGCGGTGCCGAGCTCCTCCCCGTCCGCGGCCGTCGACCTCAGCGACCCGGACCACGTCGCGCAAGAGGCCCTGCGCCTCTACCTGACCCGCAACCCCCCACAGGACGGCGACCACTCGGCCTCGGTCACGCGGGCCGCCGCCTACATGACGCCCGCGCTCGTGGAAAACCTGGCCAGCCAGGATGACCCCTCGTGGGACAAGCTCGTCAGCCGCGGGGGAGTGGCCACGGTGAGCACCGTCAAGGCCGGGCCGGCAGACAGCAAACTCCCGGTCGACACCCCCGTCCGGGTGTGGCGGACGGTGACGGCGAAGGTCGACGTCGAGGGATACACCAACTACAGCGAAAACACCGTCGTACAGGCCGAGTTGACCAACAGCGGCGCCGGGTGGCACGTGTCCCGAATCGTGGGGCTGTAGTGGAGCCACGCGACGCAGTCCGTGCCCTGTCGACCATGACGAAGGGCACGGTCAAGCTCAAGGCGTACGCCGTCGGTGCCGTCGTCTTCGTGCTCTTCCTCTGCCTCCTCGGCTTCATGGCCGGTGCCGGCGGAGGGCAGGCGTTCGCCAACTCGTGCGGCGACCGCGGAGAGCCGAGCGTCGACTACGGCGACGACGACGGCGACCAGGCCCAGAACAACACGACGGGCGACGTCCGGAAGAACCAGATAGCCAACGCCAAGATCATTGACACCGTGGCCGCAGACGGCGGCCTGTCCGGACGCGCAACCCTCGTCGCCCTCATGACCGCGCTTCAGGAGTCCAGCCTCCTCAATCTGGATCACGGCCACCTCGATAGCGTCGGGCTCTTCCAGCAACGCCCCTCGCAGGGGTGGGGTACCCGGACGCAGATCATGAACCCCGAGTACGCCACCCGGATGTTCCTGTTCGGCTCCGACCCAAAGTCCACAGTCGGCATCCACGGCCTGACCGACGTCAAGGGCTGGGAAACCATGCCCCTGTGGAAGGCCGCCGCGTCCGTCCAGCACCCCGCCAAGGAGTACGAACAGCTCTACGCAGGGCAGGAGAGCGCCGCCCGCGACATAGCCAAAGACGCCGGGATCGACCTCGAACGCGCCACCACGAGCGACAGCTCGACCGCCACGGGCCAGGCCGACGACACCACCACGGACCAGAGCGACAACGGCGATTGCTACCCCGAGGACGGCGGTAGCGGTGGCGGTAACGGCAAGACCGGCGCCCCCTTCCACGACGGAGCCGCCGACTGGCCGGCAGCAGTCAGGAACCCGCGCTCGACGGCCGACGCCATCGCATGGGCCAAGAATGAATCCGAGAACGGTACCGGCGACTGGTACCGCGCTTGTCTGGCCTTCGTCGCCCGCGCCTACGGCTGGAACTTCTCCGGCGTCAACTACGCAATAGACCACTACAAGGAAATGCCCGCGAGCATGAGACACGACGGCGACCGGATGCCCCCGCCGGGCGCCCTCATGTATTGGGACACAGGAAAACGAGCGGGACACGTCGCTATCTATATCGGTGATGGGAAAATTGCGAGCACTGATGTACTCCGCCCTGGTTATATCGACATCGTCCCGGCGACGTACATTGAGAAGCATTGGCAGGCAACCTATCTCGGATGGGCGCCGCCGTATTTCCCCAAGGGTGGATAGAGCGGAGAGACAGCACCAATGACCAACATCGACCCCGACACCGTCCCCGCCACGCCCGTATACACCATCACCCTGAACGCGAACGGGGCCGCCGCCGTCAACGGCCAGGAGGTCACAGGCGCCGGCATGGACCCCGCCGAGGCCCGCCTCCTGGCCCTCGGCGAGGTCCGGATCAAGGCCGCGCTACACGGCCGCCCCGTGCGCGTCCTCGCCAAGGACCCCGACGGCTCCGCATGGCCCCTGATCGTGGCCACAGACGGCAGCGTGACCACCCTCGACCGCCCGCACCCCGTACCGCCGTCCCCGGCACCCGAGCCCGCCCCGCCGCTGCCCAGCAGCGGCCGGCACCCGTACCCGGACGCCGACGAGTTCACCGTCGCCATGCGCCGCGAGACGCCCCCGACCTTGATGGGCCACGGCCAGGAGACGGCCGGACAGCCGTCGGCGCCGCGGGCCGCCGAGACCAATGCATGGGGCCACCCCGTCCCCGAGGAGTGGAACAGCCCGCTCCCCGAGGAGTACCGCGCCCTGTGGGAGCAGCTCGCCACGCACCAGCGCGCCGGGGCCTTCGCCGAGGCCATCGTCACGGCCTACCAGCTCGAAACGGACCTCACCAAACAGTTCGGCCCGCTGCACCCGCACACGGTCAACGTGCTGACTGTGCGCGCATGGCTGACCCTCGCCAGCACCGCACACACCCACGAATGGGCCGAGACGACCGAGCTCCTCGTCGAGACCGCACAGCGTCAGCGCGACGCCATGGCGCCCCAGGAGGAGAGCGCGCGCGTCCTCCGCAACGCACACGGGGCGTGGCGGATGCTGCGGGACCAGGACCCCGAGTCGGCCCGCGAAATCGCCGAGCCGCTCGTGAACCTTCTGGTGGCGTTCCCGAGCGCGGCGCACGCCGAGTCGAACGCGCGGCGCGCCCGCGACGTAATCCGCTGGATCGAAAGCGGCGCAGCGGCATAACGGCATAGCCACCCCACAAAGGGCCCCTCTCCCATCCGGGAGAGGGGCCCTTTTGCGTTTCCGCCCATGGACGCAGCACGGAGCAGCAAGGGCGCAGCGAGCCGCTTAACGGCCCTCACGGGCCCTTATTTCCGGGGCGTGGCCCAGGGTGCCACACGGCGCGCCGCGCACCGCCCTGCGGGGCCTGGCGGCCCCTCCGGGCGAATCGGCGGGCGCCTTCGGCGCGTTCACCGCCGATTCGGTCCGCTTCGCGGACCGCCCTTTTGCCTGCGCCTTCGGCGCGCACCGGCAAAAGGGTTTTCGGCCCTGCGCCTTCGGCGCGCACCGGGCCGAAAAGCACGCGGCGCGCCGCGCGGCCTCCTGGGTCACGCCCCGGAAGCACAACGCGAAAGGCGCTATTTCCGTGACCCCAATTACCTGCCCGCAGTGCGGCGGCCTATCGGCCTACCGCATTCGGCCCGACGGCCTGTTCGGCTGCCCCGAATGCGGAAACCTCCTCGACCACCGCGATATCGACCTCGACGGATTCGAGGTCTGGGCGGTCGACGAGACCGGCACCCTCGGCAAGGTGCAGGACCCGACCGAGGCGCGCGAGCGAATGCACGAGTACCTCGCCGAATACCTCGACGAGCCCCTCGACTCCCATTTCGAGGCAAGCAAACTCAACGCCTTCGAATGGGCCGCCGCCGACATCCTCGACGCCATCGCCGCCGGGCTCAAAATCCCGGAGCCGAAGCAGTGAGGCCCGAGGAAACCGTCACCTGTAACTACTGCAACGAATGGGTTGACTCCGTCCACGACGACGGAATTTGCACGGACTGTCACGTGCATTCCCTCGGCGACATGGACCCCGCCGAATGCGGGTGCTCCGACTGTGAAGAGAACGAACGAGAGGCACAGGAAATGCAGGACACTACCCGCTTCCAGCTCGGCGACGCCGACCAGGAATGCCGATACCCCGTCACCGTCGACGGAAAGAACGTCGGACTCATCTACCGGTGGCACGGCGCTTGGTACGCCGTCCCCGCCGGACAGTCCGACGAATTCCGAGTCGGCGCCGGAAGCACCGGCAGTGAAGCCGCCGCGCGCTACCTCACCGAGGAATTCGACGCGGGCCGCATCACCCCGCAGAAGAACACCGAGACCGGCACCGCCGCCCCCCGCGAACTCGTCGGCCCCGTCCCCCTGCTGCACCCCCGAATGCCCGCCACGCCCCGCAACACCAAGGCGGCACACGCGGCCATGGCCGGACTGACTGAGCACCTGTGGACGCCGCTCCACGGCTACCCCGGGGCCGATAACCCGTGGGCCCTCAAGTGCGGACTGTGCGGCTGGCAGGGCCCCCGCTACTGGTCCCACCTCCGGGGCCGCAACGGGAATCCGCCCTCGACTTTCCGGCACCCCGAATGCCTCGACGCCGAAAAGGTCCGCGCCCGAATCACCGCCTACCAGAAGTAACCAGAGGAAGGAGCAAGAGAAATGACGGACCTTTACACGGACGGACCGGCCGAGGCGAACAAGACCCGCGCCTTTTGGGCCCTGGCTGCCCTTGAGGCATTCGGCCTGAAGACCGGTCAGAACTACAGCGACGGAACCCTCGACATGGGCGAGGACGCCCTCGGCGAAATCGCCGGGGACCTCCTCGCGAACGTGTTCCACCTCGCCCGCTTCAACTCCGTTGACCCGGACAGCATCGTGCGATCGGGGTATCTGCACTTCGAGGCGGAAGTCGAGGAGGAGCGCGAGGAAGAGGCCGAGAAGGTCGACGGCTGAGAGACACGCCCATAAGGACGGGTTGGCAGATGCTCAAATCACCTGCACCCCGTGCCCATAGGGCGGAGTGAAGTCCAAGGAAAGGGGCGGCAGTTGCCGCCCCTTTCCGCATGTCGGAAAATGGCCGGGCAATCGACAGCCCTACGGGCTGGGCCGCCTTTGAAGTGGCCTTCGGCCACAGGCGGCCATGGACCCGCTTCGCGGGCCCAAAAGGAAGCCCCGCCCCCCTGAGTGGCCTTCGGCCACGGGGCGGGAAAAGACCCGGCCCTGACGGGCCGCCGCTATCGCGGTGGGCCCCTCTAAGGCGCTTCGCGCCGGGGCCCGCCCCTGCGGGGCAAAGGAAACGGCCTACGGCCGTTATGAATACCCCTTACGGGGTATTCTAAAAACGCGCAGAATTACCCGCCAAAATGGCCACCATAAAGACGCGACCAGCGCACTTGACAAAGAATTGCATAAACCCTATGGTTGGGCTCAATAAAGAAAATCTAACGGGTTTTTAGGGGGGTTAGGATGGATGTTCGAACGGAAACGGAACCGACTAGCCCCGCCCCCTCCCTCCTAGCCAGGCATGCCGCGAAGCGGCAAAAACCCAGTTCAGAGGCCGCGAAGCGGCCAGAGCAACCCCCACAGGCCCCGTGAAACGGGGGCTGGCTCCGCGAAGCGGAGCCCCTGACGGCGTGAAACGCCGTCAGGCCGTCGGCGAAGCCGACGGCTGTTTGTAGTCGGCGAAGCCGACTACGGACCCGCGCGCGGGG
>NZ_JBIRUY010000065.1:0-24502 GCF_044335305.1 Streptomyces sp. NPDC020490
GGCTCTGGCCTGCAGAAATGTGTTCACCGCGGCGTCGAAGGCGTCGCCGTCGAGGCGGCCGAGCAGTCGCATGACCGTGGTGGGATGCGGCACTGTGACCGCCCTGCTGAACGGGTCGAACGCGAAGCCGAGGGTCAGAAGGACCCAGCGGGGCGCGTCCGCGATCCACTCGGCGATCGCAGTCAGGGATCTCGCACCGGTCAGGACGCCCGCCGCGGCGGCCGTCACGATCGCCGTCAGCGGGAAGCATCGGCCGCGGCGGTCGCGCGGATCCGGCAGGCCCGCGAGGAAGCGGGCGAGGCACACCGCGTCCGGCAGCGGCTGCGGTGACGGGGTACGGGCCAGTTGCTCCAGGCCCGACGGCATGGGAGAAGATGAGACGGCAGGCACGGTCTTCGGTTGTGATCACGTGAACTCGACACTCACATGATCAACGAGGCCGTGCCCGCACCCGCACCCAGGCCCCATAAAGCGACATGACAGCCCATCACCGGGCAACCTCACCCAACCCGCAACCTTGCAAAGTCCCTGCCCGACCAGGCCGCCCTCAAGTGCGTCTACCTGGCCGTCATGAGCCTGGACCCGACCGGCACCGGACGCAAACGCTGGACCATGCGCTGGAAGGCCGCACTCCAAGCCTTCGACATCACCTTCGACGGCCGGCTCACCGCCGGACGTCGCTGAAGAAACCGACCGAGTTCCGCCGTTCGCTACACAGACCCACACCTGGGGGACCTCGCGCTCGTACTTCAACATCGACTTCGACAAGGACCTCAAGGGTACGAAGATCACCAGTGCGAAGCTGCGCATGCTGGAGACGTACTCCTGGTCCTGTCAGGACCGCTCGATGAGCGTGCACCTCACCGGTGAGATCGACTCGCACACCAACTGGAAGAACGCCCCCAAGCTGCACGACGGCAACCGGCTCGCCACCAAGAGCTTCGCCCACGGCTACAAGTCCGGCTGCCATGACGCGTTCGAGACCTTCGACGTGAAGAAGGGTGCCCAGAAGGCCGCCGACAGCGGCCAGGACACGATCACCTTCGGGATGCGCGCCCGCGACGAGAACGCGCAGTACGCCTGGAAGAAGTTCCAGGCCGATGGCGACTTCCCTCCGTACCTCGATCTCGTCTACAACCGCAAACCTTCGATCGTCTCCAACTCGCTCGGCCTGGGGCCCGACGGCAAGTGCACCACTACCGAACCGTACGTCCGCATGGGATCCGGTGACCTGACCTTCAGCGCCAAGGCCACGGACAAGGACAAGAACCTCGACTTCTTCAACTTCGACCTGTGGCAGGTCGGGCAGTGGGACAACACCGGCGACCTGCTGAAGTCGACAGGCAAGGTCACTGTGGGCGGCGACAAGGGCACGGCGCTGGGGATCACGGACGGTTTCTCCACCAGCGGCCTCAAGAGCGGTGCCACCTACTCCTGGCGAGTGCAGGCGGTGGACGACGCCGACAGCCGCTCGAGCTGGTACCCGAAGAAGCCGTGCCGGTTCGTGCTCGACACCACCGCGCCCCGCCCGCCCAAGGTCAGCTCCACCGACTTCCCCGACGCCGACGGCAGCGAGAACGGCTTCGGCAGCGGCGCCGAGGACGCCACCTGGAGCGTCAAGAAGTTCGGCACGCCGGGATCCTTCACCGTGCGAGCCGTGAACACCGACGTGGTGCGCTACGAGTACGGCTTCAACTCGCCCATCTACACGGGCAGCGTCAGCCGGGTCGCGGGTGCTGACACGAGCGTCAGCGGGACCATCTCGAACGCCAAGCCTCCGGCCGCCGGGCCCAACGTCCTCTTCGTGAGGACCGTCGACGGCTCGGGCAACGTCTCGCAGCCCACCAAGTACTTCTTCTACGTCACCCCACGCGACCAGGTCGACAAGGCCGGCGACTTCACCGGCGACGCGCTGCCCGACCTCTTCACGGTCACCGAGGCGGGCAACCTGGCCCTCTACCCGTCCCAGGCGGACAAGGACGACCTGACCAAGGGGACCGGGGACCTGGACTACTCCATGCCCGGCGCCTACCGGGCCAACCCCGCCAAGGATCCCAACGGGGACGACCTCCCTCCGTACGTGGCCGCGCCCTCAGGACACTTCAAGGGCGCGCTGATCACCCACAACGGCGACGTCTACGGCGGCGACGGCCTCCAGGACCTCGTGGTCCGCGTCGGGGGCAGGCTCTGGGTCTATCCGGGCGACGGCTACGGCGCCGTGGACATCGACCGGCGGAAGGAGATTCTGCTGCCCGAGGGTGCGCCGGCCCCGGCCGACTTCACCCAGATCCTGGCGGCAGGCGACGTCACCGGCGACGGACGCGCCGACTTCTTCGCCACGGTGAAGAACAGCGCCGGGACGGACGACGAGTTGTGGGCCTTCACCGGGTACCACGGCGCCACCGTCGACCAGGCCGTCCGCCTGTCCGCCTCCGCCTGGAAGGACCGCGACCTCGTCGTCGCCCAGGACGTCTCGGGCGACGGTGTCGGCGACCTCGTCTACCGCAGCGACGTCTCCGGCAGGCTGCTGCTCCGCAAGGGCATCGCCGCGAGCGGCGGCGGCGTGGACCTCAACTCGCTGGCCTCCGCCGCGAACTCCTCGGGCGGCGTCGACACCGAGTACGCCGCCTCCGGCTGGTCGAGCGGCAGCGTCCCGCGCCTGATGGGCACGCCCAGCGTCAACGGCGACGCGGTACCCGACATCTGGGCCGTCATGGCCGACGGATCCGTCCGCTTCTACACCGGCGGCAAGACAGCCCTCACCGCCTCCGGAACGGAGGTCTACGGCCCCCACGACTACTGGAAGACGCGTATCGCCATCGGCTGACGCCGTCCGCGTGTCCCGGCGCCCGGCAATTCGGGGGTCGGTGCCCGTCGAGGCACCGGCCCCGCCCCGGCCCCGAGATGCCCGGCGCCGGATGTTCAGGGCTTCGGACGGCGGCGAGCACGGGTGTTGTCCGGCTCGGTGCTGGTGGGGCCCGGGTGTTGCGGCGTCACCGGGAGGTGGTGCGGCGGGCGTAGGCGCGGGCGGCGCGGGCGCGGTCGCCGCAGCGGGTGGAGCACCAGTGGCGGCGGCCGTGGCGGAGCAGGTAGCGGGTGCAGGGGGCGGAGCCGCAGGCGGTGAGGCGCTCCGCGTCGGGGCCCGTGAGCAGGTCGGCGGCATCGGCGGCGAGGACGGCCAGGGCGTGGTCGACGATCGCGGTGGTGGGGTGAGGGGTGGCGCGGTAGGGGCCGGTCTTGTCGTCCCACTGCAGCAGCGGGGCGGTGGGGACGCGGGTCATCGCGTCGTTGACGGCGCCGACCGCGGCGGGAAGGGCGGGCAGGCCTTCGACGCGGGAGGCGAACAGCGACCTGATCTGTTCGCGCAGCGCGCGCACCTGCGCCGCGCACATCTCCCGCATGCCGGCGTCGACCGGCGCGAGACCGCGTTCCGTCAGCCACTGGTTCGCCTGTGCGGGAGTGCCCAGGAAATCGACCGTGTGCCCGCCGGGCAGCGTGATCACGCTGTTGGCGAGGGCGAGAGAGAGGTGCTCTTCCTCGCCCTGTGCGGGCGGCGGTCCGGGCTGTCCGATCACGGGCTCTTCCATGTTCCTCATGGTACGGCTTGCGTGTATCCGTGAGAAGCGGCTACGGTCCTCTCACGGTTACACAACTCCTATCCGTGAGGTTTGCCGTGTCTTCTCTCCCCGCGACGACCAGTGGGTTCCCTGTCCGTGTCTTCGGCGGCCCGACCGCCCTGTTCGAGTACGGCGGCTTGCGGTTCCTGACCGATCCGACCTTCGACGACCCCGGCGACTACGGCCGGCCCGGCCGCCCGGTCCTGACCAAGACCGCCCCCTCCACCGGCACCCGCGCCGACCTCGGCCGCGTCGACGTCGTCCTGCTCTCGCACGACGAGCACGCCGACAACCTCGACACCTCCGGCCGGGCCCTGCTCACCGACGTTCCCCTCACCCTGACCACGCGCGGCGGCGGCGAGCGCCTGGGCGAGAGCCTGGGGAAGAAGGTGAAGGGCCTGGCCGACTGGGAGTCCGTCGAACTGGACCGCCCCGGCGGCGGCACGGTCACCGTGACCGGTGTCCCCGCCGTCCACGGCCCCGGCCCCCGCGAGGAGGTCGAGCCGGTCACCGGCGAGGTCGTCGGCTTCGTGCTGAGCGGCGAGGGGCTGCCCACCGTCTACGTAAGCGGCGACAACGCCTCCCTCGACGCGGTCAGGGAGATCGCCGGCCGCTTCGCCCCCGTCGACACCGCCGTCCTCTTCGCCGGCGCCCCCCGCTTCCCCGTCCTCTTCGACAACCAGCCGCTCGTCCTGGACAGCGCCCAGGCCGCCGAGGCCACCCGGATCCTCGGCGCCGACCGCGTGGTCCCCGTCCACTACGACAGCTGGGCCCACTTCACCGAAGGCCACGACGACCTGGTCGCCGCCTTCACCGCCGCCGGGCTGGCCGACCGCCTGGACTGGGGCCGGCGAAGCTGACCCCCGGCGCCCGGAACGCCGACGGCGACGGCGGGACCTCCGCGCCACTCACACGTCTGCGGGCCCGGGCGCGTGCGCCGGGTCACCCGTTCACACCCCGTCCCGCACGCTTCCTCACGCCCCTCCCCGGCGAGCCCGCACAGCGCCGCTGACCTGGTCGGACGCGGGGACGGCGGGCGTCGGGGCGCGCCGCGGCCGACACCCGTTCAACCCCTTTCTGACGCTTCTTCAGCAAGCGCGCGCGGCCCGCTGCCTCTTACCTCGGTAGGGCAGGGGACACCCGAGAAGGCTCGAAGGAGCACCATGCGACGCACCGCCCGTCTGCTCACCGGCACCGCGCTCGCCCTCGCGGCCGCCGGTCTCGCCGCCGCGCCCGCCGCGCAGGCGGCCGGGCAGGACGACGACGTCGTGGTGTACCCGGCGTCCGTCGCGCCGGGCGGGCAGGTCACCGTGCGCGCGGCGGCGTGCGGCGGCCACGGTACGGCCACGGGTGACGCCGACGCGGTGGGCGGCGGTTCCTTCCCGCTGACGTCCGACGGGCCCGGGGGCGACGCGACCGGCCGGTTCGAGGTGCCGCCGAGCGCGCAGCCGGGGACGTACGAGATCGTCGCGAAGTGCGACGGGGACCGGCGGGAGGTCTCCGGCGACCTGGTCGTCTCGCTGAACCCGGCCCGTGAGCGGGTGCACCCCAGAGGAAGTGTCAAGACGGGGGTCGGCGGCGCGTTGGGCCCCGATCCCGTGCAGACCGCGGCCGGCGTGACGGCTCTCGCCGTCGCCGCCGCGGGCGGTACCTGGCTCCTGCATCGCCGGGCGAGAGGCGACGGGATCTGACGGGCACCCTCCGCTGCCCGTCGCCGGTACCGCATCTCCCCTCCCCCTCCGAGTCCGACGCCCCTCGCGGCCCGGAGGGGGTACGGGGTCCGTCCCAGCTCAGGAGGAGGGTCCGCCATGCGCAGGTTCGGCGCGTCCGGGATCGGCGCGTCCCGGTTCGGCGTACGCGCAGCCGACGCTACGGAAACGGGTGCGCCGGGGGCCGCCGCCCCCGCGTTCCGCAGGGGCGGCGGCCGGCGCCGGTTCGGCAACGCCGTCATAGCGGCCGTCACCGCGGCGGCCCTCTGCTCGGGCGCGTGGCTGCTGCGCAACGGCACCGAGGCGCACCCGCCGCCGCAGCCGTCCGCGGCCCAGGCGCACTCGGCGCGGGACGGCGACCGGCCCGGCGCCCCCGCGCTGCCGCCCTCGCCGCCCGAGCGCATCCGCATTCCCGCGATCCGCGTGGACGCCCCCCTCATGGGCCTCGGCCTCACCCCGGCGGGCAGCCTCGACGTGCCGCCCGCCGCGGAACGCAACCTCGCCGGCTGGTACCGGGCCGGCACCGCGCCGGGCGAGACGGGCACGGCGATCGTCGCCGGCCACGTCGACAACGCCGACGGACCGGCCGTCTTCTACCGTCTCGGCGCCCTGAAGAAGGGCGCCGCAGTGGACGTGGACCGTCGGGACGGCAGCGTCGCCGTCTTCACCGTGGACGCCGTGGAGGTCTACGACGCCGGGCACTTCCCCGACGAGAAGGTGTACGGCGCGGCGAAGCGGCCCGAGCTGCGGGTGATCACCTGCGGCGGGGGCTACTCACGGGCGACCGGCTACCGGGGCAACGTGGTCGTCTTCGCCCACCTGACCGGGAGCCGCTGACCCCGTCGGGCCGCTCACTGCCGGCACGTCGGCCGGACCGGCCAGGACCCTGCGGGCGAGGCCGGTCTGCAGCCGGGTGAGGCCGCGCCCGAGCCACGGCACCAGCAGCAGGAAACCGAGCCCGCCCACGACCGCGTGGAACGCCCAGGCGCCGGCGAAGGTGGGCCCGCCCCACGCGTCGGAGTAGTCGGAACCGGCTCGCAGGGGCCAGCCCAGGTTCATCGGGACCAGTGACCAGCCGTACAGCGTCACCGCGGCCGTGACCAGGTTGAGCGGCGCGGCGAGCAGCGCGTGGGCCAGCCCGGCGCGCGGTCCGCCCGCGAGGTCGGTGCCCAGCAGCCGCCGTATCAGGGCGCGCTGCCACCGGCCCGTCGGCGCCCCGCACAGGGCCAGGGGGACGCACGCCAGGCCCACCGGAAGGGCGATCACCTGGTAGGCGACACGGCGCCAGGTGGCGGCGGTGAACGGCTCGCGGACGATGCCCCGGACGTGTGGGGCGGCCTCGCGTACCGGGATGCGCCGGGTGCTGTGCGTCGTGGTGGCCATCGTGGTTCCCCCTGTGTGAGCTGGTGCGACCGTGGTGACACCAGGTTCGCGCGGCCCCCGGTCGTAGACGATGGTGCATGCACGAGACCCCAAGGTCGGGTTGACCCCACCCCGGCACCCCCCGTCCCGCCTCACACCCTTCGCCATCCCGCACTGAGGGCAGCGTTCCGCGTGGGAAACAGAGGTGATGCTGCCGGGTAACACCGACCCCGCACGCTGCTGGACATGACCTCGAATACGCGTGTGGTGGTGATCGGCGCCGGCCTCGCGGGCGTCCGTCTCGCCCGGCGGCTCGGCGAGCTCGGCACGCCGGTCACGCTGATCGGCGAGGAGGAACACCGCCCGTACAACCGGGTGCTGCTCGCCGAGGTGCTCGCCGGCCGCTTCGGCCCCGACGTGATCGCGCTGCCGGGGGTCGCGCCCGCGGAGCTGGTCCGCGCCCGGGTCACCGGCATCGACCGGGCCGCGCGGACCGTCGGCTGCGCGGACGGCTCCGTGATCGGGTACGGCACGCTGGTGCTCGCCACCGGATCCAACCCGGTGCTGCCGCCGCTGCGCGGTCTGTTCACCGGCGAGCGGCACGAACTGCCGGAGGGCGTGCACGCGTTCCGCACGATGGACGACTGCCTGGGGCTGTCCAAGGCGGTGCGGCCGGGCGTGCGGGCGGTCGTCATCGGCGGCGGGCTGCTCGGCGTCTCCGCCGCGCGGGCGCTGGCCCGGCGCGGGGCGCAGGTCGTCCTCGCCCAGCAGTCCGAACGCCTGATGGAACGTCAGCTCGACCCGAACGCGTCCCGGCTCGTGCGCCGGCACCTCGCGGACCTGGGCGTCGAGGTGCACACCGAGTGCCGGGTACGGGACGTGCGCTGCGTCGGCGGCGCGGTCCGCTCGGTCGAACTGCACGACGGCTACGCGCTCGACGCCGACCTGGTGGTGCTGGCCTGCGGGGTGCACCCGAGAGTGGGTCTCGCCCGGGCCGCCGGCCTGGAGGTCCGCAAGGGCGTCGTCGTCGACGGTGAACTGCGCACCTCCGACCCGCACATCCGGGCGATCGGCGACTGCGTGCAGTACGACGGCAGCGTCTACGGGCTGGCCGCGCCGGCGCTCGAACAGGCCGACGTGCTGGCCGAGTCGCTGGCCGGGAACCCCAACGTCCGCTACACCGGCACCCGTTCGCTGACCCGGCTCACCCTCGCCGGGCGCACCGACTTCGACCTCGCCGCGTTCGGCGAGACGGAGGCCCGGCCCGGCGACGACGTCGTGCAGCTCGCCGACGCCACCCGCGGCACCTACCGCAAGGTCGTCGTCCGCGACGACCGCCTGGTCGGCGGGGTCCTCGTCGGCGAACTCGGCACCGTCGGCGCGCTCGCCCGCGCCTGGGAGGGAGCGGAGCCGCTGCCCTCCGACGGCGGCCCGCTGCTCCACCTGCTCACCAACGATGGAGGCTCCTGAATGACCGCCACCCCGGGGGCCACCCCCACGATCGTGCTCGTCGGCCACGGCATGGTCGGCCAGCGCTTCCTCGAGGCGCTCGCCGAGCGCGGCCTGACCGCCACGCACCGCGTGGTCGTGCTGTGCGAGGAACCGCGTCCCGCGTACGACCGGGTGCAGCTCACCTCGTACTTCTCGGGCCGCACACCCGAGGAACTGTCGCTGACGGAAAGGGAGTTCATCGACTCCCACGGCATCGAGCTGCACATCGGCGACCCGGCGGAGAGCATCGACCGGGAGGCGCGGAAGGTGACCGCCCGGTCCGGTCTCGTCGTCGGCTACGACGTGCTGGTGCTGGCCACCGGCTCCTACCCGTTCGTCCCGCCGGTGCCCGGCAAGGACGCCGAGGGCTGCTTCGTCTACCGCACCATCGAGGACCTGCTCGCCATCGAGGAGTACGCGGGGCGGCGGGCGACCAGCGGAGCCGTGGTCGGCGGCGGTCTGCTCGGCCTGGAGGCCGCGGGCGCGCTGAAGGGGCTCGGACTCGACGCGCACATAGTGGAGTTCGCGCCGCGCCTGATGCCGGTCCAGGTCGACGAGGGCGGCGGCGCGGCGCTGCTGCGCACCATCGAGGAGATGGGGCTGAGCGTCCACACGGGCGTGGGCACGCAGGAGATCCTGACCGACGCCGACGGCGCGGTCACCGGCATGAAGCTGTCCGACGGCTCCGAACTGGCCACCGACATGGTGGTGTTCAGCGCCGGGGTGCGCCCCCGCGACCAGCTGGCCCGCGACTGCGGCCTGACCGTCGGCGAGCGGGGCGGCATCGCGGTCGACGAGCGGTGCCGGACCGTCGCCGACCCGCACGTGTTCGCGATCGGCGAGTGCGCGCTGGCCGTCGACGGCCGGGTGTACGGTCTGGTCGCCCCCGGCTACGAGCAGGCCGAGACGGCCGCCGCGACGATCGCCGAGGACGAGGCCGGACAGCCGGCGTTCACCGGCGCCGACCTGTCGACCAAGCTGAAGCTGCTCGGCGTGGACGTGGCGTCCTTCGGCGACGCGCACGGCACGGCCGAGGACTGCCTGGACGTCGTCTACGCCGACTCCCGCGCGGGCCTGTACAAGAAGCTGGTCATCGGCCGCGACGGCACGCTGCTCGGCGGCATCCTGGTCGGCGACGCGGACGCGTACGGCACGCTGCGCGCGCTGACCGGGTCGGTGCCGCCGGTCTCGCCCGAGTCGCTGGTGCTGCCCGCGGGCTCGGGGGGCGGCGCCCAGCTCGGCCCGTCCGCCCTGCCGGACGAGGCGATCATCTGCTCGTGCCACAACGTCTCCAAGGGCACCATTCGCGGCGCGGTCACCGAGCACCGGTGCACGACCGTGCCCGAGGTGAAGAAGTGCACCAAGGCCGGCACCGGGTGCGGCAGTTGCGTGAAGGTGCTGGGCCAGCTGGTGACCGCCGAGCTGGAGGCGAGCGGCGTCGAGGTCGACAAGGGCCTGTGCGGCTGCTTCGCGCAGACCCGCGAGGAGCTGTACGAGATCGTCCTCGCCCTGCGCGTCAACACCTACCAGGACCTGCTCGACCGCTACGGCCGGGACGGCGCCCGGGGCGGCGACGGCTGCGAGGTCTGCAAGCCGGCCGTCGCCTCGATCATCGCCTCCCTCGCCCCCACGATCGGCGCGAGCGGCTACGTCCTGGACGGCGAGCAGGCGGCCCTCCAGGACAGCAACGACCACTTCCTGGCCAACCTCCAGAAGAACGGCTCGTACTCCGTCGTGCCGCGCATCCCCGGCGGTGAGATCACCCCGGAGGGGCTGATCGTGATCGGGGAGATCGCCCGCGACTTCGGCCTCTACACGAAGATCACCGGCGGCCAGCGGATCGACATGTTCGGCGCCCGCGTCGAGCAACTGCCGCTGATCTGGGCGCGGTTGGTGGACGCCGGCTTCGAGTCGGGCCACGCCTACGGCAAGGCGCTGCGCACCGTGAAGTCCTGCGTCGGGCAGACCTGGTGCCGCTACGGCGTCCAGGACTCGGTCCGCATGGCGATCGACCTGGAGCTGCGCTACCGGGGCCTGCGCTCCCCGCACAAGCTGAAGTCGGCGGTGTCGGGGTGCGCCCGCGAGTGCGCGGAGGCCCAGTCCAAGGACTTCGGCGTCATCGCCACCGCGAGCGGCTGGAACCTGTACGTCGGCGGGAACGGCGGCGCCACCCCGCGCCACGCGGACCTGCTCGCACAGGACCTGTCCGACGACGGACTGGTCCGGCTGATCGACCGGTTCCTGATGTTCTACATCCGCACCGCCGACCGCCTGGAGCGCACCTCGGCCTGGCTGGAGCGGATCCCCGGCGGGCTGGACCACGTGCGGGAGGTGGTCGTGGAGGACTCCCTCGGCATCTGCGAGGAGCTGGAGTCCCTGATGGCCGCGCACGTCGCGAACTACCGCGACGAGTGGGCGGAGACCATCGACGACCCCGAGAAGCTCGCCCGGTTCGTGTCCTTCGTCAACGCGCCCGACACCCCCGACCCGGTCGTCGGCTTCGTGCCCGAGCGCGACCAGATCAAGCCCGACCTGCCCCTGCTGTCCATCGGCATGCGTCCCACCGAAGACCTCCTGGAAGGAAGCGCCCGGCGATGACCCTGGCACCCGAGACGACCGACCTGAAGATCCAGCTCCAGCTGGAGGACGGCTGGTTCACCGTCTGCGAGCTCGACCGGCTGCTCCCCGGCCGGGGCGTGGCGGCCCTCCTTCCGGACGGCCGCCAGGTCGCCCTGTTCCGCGACCGGGACGGCCGGCTGTACGGCATCGACAACCGCGACCCGTTCTGCGGCGCGGCGGTGCTCTCCCGCGGCCTGACCGGCACCCACCGGGGCCGCCCGTTCGTCGCCTCGCCCCTGCTGAAGCAGCGGTTCGACCTGGCGTCGGGGCAGTGTCTGGACGACGAGTCGGTGCGCGTGGCCACCTACGGGGTGCGGGCCGCCTGAGAACGGACACCCCGGATGCGCGGGCCGCGGTGTCTACCAGGCGCGCATCGGTTCTCCCGACACGAGCTGCGACACGAACCCCTGCGGTCCCCGTGCCGGTTCGCCGAGGACGGTGACGCGGTGCATGACGCGTTCGACGTCGAGGTGACCGAAGTCGGTGGGGGCGAGGTGGCAGGTGGTGCGGTTGTCCCAGAAGGCGATGCTGCCGGGCTCCCAGCGGAAGCGGACGGTGTACTCGGCGCTGGTCAGGTGCTGGAAGAGCATCTCCAGCAGGTGGCGGCTCTCCAGTTCGGTGAACCCGGTGACCCGGGTGGTCGAGCCCGGGCTGACGAAGAGCGCCTTCTCGCCGGTCTCGGGGTGGACGCGCACCACCGGGTGGACGGCGACCTGCGGGTCCTCGCAGTAGATCTTGAGGATCTCGCGGTCCCGCTCGTCGGAGTGGCGCAGATGGACGGCGGTGAAGAAGGCGTGCTCCGCGGTCAGCCCGTCCACGAACTCCCGCACCGGCGCCGAGAGGCCCTGGTACGCGGCGACGGTGTTGGTCCACTGGGTGTCGCCGCCGAAGGCCGGGGTCTTCTCGGCGCGCAGGATGGACAGGCTGGGCGGGTTGACGGCCTGGGTCAGGTCGCTGTGCCAGCCGGCGAGCGGGGAGAGCCACTTGCGGCGGTAGTGCTCCTCGAAGTCGGGGCCGTAGCGCTCGGTGTCGCGCTTGGGGTCGACGGTGAGGATCTCCGGGTGGCCCTCGGGGTGGACACCGTGCTTCTTGCCGGGGCGCCGGGTCAGCGCGCCGAAGCGGCGGCCGAAGGCGATGTGCTGGGCGTGGGTGAGGTCCTGGCCGCGGAAGAACACGACACGGTGGGTCAGCACCGCCTGGCGGATCTCCCGCACCGTGGCCTCGTCGAGTTCGTCACGGAGGTCGACGCCCGAGATCTCGGCGCCGATACGGCCGGCGGACTGCTGGACGGTGATTCTGGTGAGCTGCGCGCTGTGCGGCACGGTGATGCCTTTCCGGAGGGGTCGACGGGGATGGGTTTCTGCGCACGACCGTCACGGCGCAGCCGTCGGTGCTCCTGCGTCGTTCAGGCCGCGTGCGCCGCCCACTGCGCCCACAGCGGGAGCAGCAGCAGCGCGACGACCGAGCTCTTGATGACGAGGGCGGCGGACATGTCGACCCCGACGTCGTAGCGCTGGGCGAAGATGAACAGGTTCTGCGGCGCGGGCATGGCCGCGATCAGGACCAGGTAGCCGAGCCACTGGCCGCCGACGCCGAAGAGGTCGTGGCACACCAGGTAGGTGATCAGCGGGAACGCGACACACTTGAAGGCGATGATCCACATCTCCTCCCGGGTGGTGCCCCGCACCTTCAGGCCGCTGCCGCCGAGGTGCAGTCCCAGGGCGAACAGCGCCACGGGCGAGGCGCTGTCGCCGACGAACGCGAAGCTGTCGAGCACCACTTTCGGCACGGTCACGGGCATCAGGTTGAGCACGATGCCGGCGTTGCAGGCGACGACGACGGGCGTCATCAGTGAGGCGGTGACGGCGGATCCGAGCCGTCGCGCGGGGCTGCCGACGCGGTCCGGGCGGCCCAGCTCCATGATCGAGATGACGACGAGGGACAGGACGCACACCTGGAACAGCAGTACCGGGAAGATCGGTGCCGCGTTCCCGAACAGCATGATGAACACCGGCACGGCGAAGTAGGCCGTGTTCACCTGGACGGCCGCCATGATGCGCAGGGCCACACCGCGGGGGTCGCGTACTCCGGTGGCCCCGGCCACCGCCCCGGTGAGTACGGCCGCGACGGCGGCCGCGGCCGCGTAGCCGGTGATGGCCCGCCAGTCGAACAGCGTGCCCAGGTCGCTGCGGTAGATGTTGCCGAACAGGAAGCAGGGCACGGCGAAGAGGAAGGCGTAGTCCGCGAAGACCTTCGAACTCTCGGCGGGCACCACCTTCCGCCTCGCGAGGACGACCCCGCAGCCGAAGGCCAGCACCACCGGCGCCAGCTTCTCCAGAGCATCCACCGCTCCCATGCACGTGCCCCCGCTCTTGATTACCGCGTGCTCACGTCGACGCGTCCCTCGACCAGCTCCCGGTAACCGGCGACGATCCTGCGCAGTACGTCATTGCCACCGAGGTCGTAGTAATGATCACCGATGCGGCTGACCGGCAGGATCTCGCAGGCGGTTCCGCACAGGAACGCGCCGTCCGCCTCGCCCGCGAACGCCGGCGGCAGGTCGCCGACCACGCAGGCGATGCCCTCGCGCTCGGCGATGGCCAGCACGCACGCCCGGGTGATGCCCTCGATGGTGCAGCGGGTCGTCGGGGTGTGCAGCACGCCGTTCCGGGTGAAGAACAGGTGTGCTCCGGTCGCCTCGACGAAGTTGCCGCGGTCGTCGAGGAGGAGCGCGTCGTCGAAGCCGGCACGCAGTGCCTCGTTCTTGCTGACCGTGCCGATCATGTAGTTGCCGGCCGCCTTGCTCTTGACCGGCGCGTACTCGGGCGAGGGGCGGCGGTAGCGGCCGGTCACCAGGGAGATGCCCTTCTCCAGGGCGTCCGTGGCGGCGTAGTAGCCCTCCGGGAGCTCCCAGGCGGCGACCGATGTGTGCACGCTCGTCCTCAGCGCGGCGGTCTGGATGATCTCCGAGCCGCGCCAGGCGTTCATCCGGACGTAGCCCTCGGTGATGCCCTCCTCGGCGACGACCGCGAGTGTCGCCTCGTGGAGTTCGCCGGCGCCGTACTCGAGGTCGAAGTCGAGGATGCGTGCCGAGGCGCCCAGCCGGGCGATGTGCTCCTCCAGCAGGAACGGACTGCCGCCGTAGACGCGGATGCCCTCGAAGACGCTGGAGGCGTAGTGCAGTCCGTGGGTGAGCACGTGCAGTGTCGCGTCGGCCCAGTCCACGAGGGCGCCGTCGTACCAGATCCTGCCGGTGCGCTGGTCGAAGGGGATCACGGTGTGCCTCTCAGAGCGCCAGGTCGAACAGCGGGTGCTGGAGGTCGCCGACCAGGGCGACGAAGCGGCGCTGGTGGTGGGTGAGGGCACGCACCGACACCCCGTGCAGGGCGAGGGGGTTGATGGGGTACATCACCAGGGTGTTGCTCTCGTAGGGGATGGTGGTGACCTCCTCGACGTAGCCCGGGTCGATGTCGAAGCGGTTGTCGCCGTACTCGGAGGCGCTGGTGTGGAACTTGTGCGCGCCGGGCCGGTACTTGTAGAGGACGAGGTCGCCGCCTTCGGTGTCGTCCTCGGGCAGGCGCATGTAGAAGAGGCCGCCGAAGAGCTTGTACGGCTTGTCGACGTGCGGTCCGCGGTAGGAGGACGGCCTGCCGGTGACGGCGGAGTTGATGACGGCCGTGCAGTCCATGAGGATGTCGTGGGTCTCGAAGGTGTCCCGGTTGCGGCGGCCCACGCGCAGCTCGCGCAGCGGGCCGGGCTGTTCCTCGGCGGTGGGGAGACGGTCGAGCAGGTCCTCCTGGAACAGGTCGAGGAACTGCCGGTAGAAGGCGGGCGAGGAGTGGTGGGTCACGAAGTCCTTCCAAACCCGTGCCATCGCCGGATCGGCCAGGATCGGCTCCGACATGTAGTTGTAGCGCTCGTTGGAGGTGATCGGCTTGCCGATCCGCTCGCCGATGTACTCGGCGGTCGGCATCGACTTGGACAGGGCGTCGTAGAGGTCCTGCGGCAGCGCGTCGCGGACGACGACGTGCGGGAACGGGTCGCGGCGTATGTCGTCGCGGGTGACGCCGTCCAGTACGGAGGTGATGGCGGGCGTGGTCTCGGTCGCGTCGGTCATCGGCTCGCTCTTTCCGGGAGGGGGGCGGGTGTGAGGCCGCGGGCGCGCAGCCAGGTCTCCAGGACCAGGAGGGACCACAGGAGTTCGGCGGCGTGCGCCGCGGGGTTCTCGGTCTGGGTGCGGAAGACGTCCTGGACGGTGTCCTGCCGGACGTAGTCGCGGCAGCGGGCGTCGCGGCCGAGGAGGAGGTCGCCGATCATGTCGTACAGCGCCTCCCCCGGCCTGATCATCGCGGTGACGGGCAGGGTGAACGGCTGCTTGGGCCGCTCCACGATGCTCCGCGGGACCCAGCGCCGCGCGGCTTCGGCCACCGGCGCCTTCACCGCGTCGCCGGCCACCTTGACGTGGGCGGGGGTCGCGCGGGCCAGGCGCATCACGGACGGCTGGAGAAAGGGGATGCGGGCCTCCACCGAGTGGGCCATGCTCAGGTGGTCGACCCGGCGCAGGATGTAGTAAGGGAACCGCTCCTGCTGGTCGTAGCGCAGCAGCGTCTCCAGCTTGCCGTGCTCGCCCGAGCGGACCCGGCGGTCGAGTTCGTCGCCGCTGCGGTCGCCGAAGCAGCCTCCCGCGTCCTTGACGTGGGCCAGGTAGTCGGGGGTGTAGAGCCGGCCGAGGGCCGCCGTGTCGGCCGCCGCCATGGTGCCCTGGTAGGTGCGGTGCCAGGTGGCGGCGCCGTCCCGGTCCGCCTTGACGAACCGGGCGTACCCGGCGAAGAGTTCGTCGGCTCCGTCGCCGGTCAGGGCCACCTTGAAACCGGCCTGGTGGACGGCCTCGAAGAGGGCGAAGGTGCTGAGGCCGTGCGGGGCGTTGTTGGGCTGGTCGAGGTGGCGGACGTACCGCTCGACGAGTTCGGGGAAGCCGGCCGGGTCGAGGAGCACCTGGTGGTGTTCGGTGCCGCAGTGGCGGGCGACCTCCGCGGCGTGGTGGCGTTCGTCGGCCGGCCAGTCTCCGCGGTAGGCGATGTTGAAGGAGGCCACCTCGGGAACCAGGTGGGCGGCGAGGGCCGTGGTGTAGCTGGAGTCCAGCCCCCCGCTGGTGACGACGCAGACGGGGACGTCGGCGTCGAGCATCAGGCCCACCTCGGTGCGCAGCAGTTCGTCGAGGAGTGCGGCCGCGGCCGCGACGGTCGGCTCGCCGCCGGGCCAGTCGGGCTCCGCGGGTGCCAGCGGGGTGCGGGTGAGCGTCGTCCGCCCGTCGGCGAAGCGCAGGGCGGAGCCGGGCTCCAGCGTACGGACCCGGGGGTGGACGGTGCCCGGCCCCCAGACGGCCTTGCCGCCGAGGTAGCGGTCGACGGCGAGCGGGTCGAGTTCGCCGGGGAAGTCGGGGAACAGGCTGAGGGCCCGCAGTTCGGAGGCGAAACGCAGGCGGCGGCCGTCGGCGGACACGTAGTAGTAGAGCGACTTCATGCCGGCGTGGTCGGTGAAGAGCTTGAGGGCGGGTTCCTCGCGCTCGTCGACGAGCGCGAGGGCGAACATGCCTTCCAGGCGGGAGGTGAACGCGTCCCCGTGCAGCTCGTACAGCGGCAGCAGGACGTTCCCGTCGCAGTCGCCGTCGAAGGTGTAACCGTGGGCGGCGAGTTCGGCGCGCAGTTGCCGGTGGTTGTAGATCTCGCCGTTGAACACGCAGGTCAGCGGGCCGTGCCGGAAGGGCTGCCGGCCGGAGTCGATGCCCTGGACGGCCAGCCGGTTGGTGCCGAGCGCCCACCCGCCGCTTCGTAGGACGGTCTGTTCGTCGGGGCCGCCCGGGTACATCGCCGCGGCCACCGCCTCCAGTACGCCGGGGCCGGCGCGTTCGCCGCCGAAGCAGCCGTAGATGCGGCACATGGTCAGGCCTCCTTGCCCGGGACGGCGCCCGCGGGTTCGAGGGCGAGGCCGGCGGACCGGGTGCCGCTCTGCCGGGCCCGTGGATGGTGCCGGCCGAGGAACTCGGTCACGATCTCCACCTGCCGCAGGATGTCGTCGAGCTGCTCGGGGGTGGGGCTGACGCCGTGGCCGTCGAGGGCGCTGTTGCCCGTCTTGAGGTGGACGGGTGCGGCGGCGCGGACGATGTCGGGGGCCTCGTAGGTGCGGATGAACCCGCCGGACGTCCTGGGGTTGTCCACATGGCAGTCCAGCGGGATCGCGACCGCCTGCCGAAGCGCCGCGATCATGGGCAGGGTCAGGTCGCGCACCGGGTTGAAGCTGTCCGCGCCGAGCATCTCCAGCATCTGCGCGGAGGCCGGGTTGCCCTGTCCGCAGTGCGCGGAGACCTTCAGGTGGATGTCGGCGGGCAGCTCGCCGGCGGTGCGCAGGCGTCCGAGCACCCACAGCAGGCCCTCGTCGTAGACCACGAAGCCGCGGACGCCCAGGCCGATGCCGCGTTTGACGTCCTCGACGGCCCGGATGATCTGTTCCTGGCCGCGCAGCCGGTAGGCGATGCGGGAGCCTTCCGGGGTCTGGACGCTGCCGCCGATGTCGTAGGCGGCGCGGGGTCCGACCGACATGAGGATCTCGGCCCCGTACTCCGCGCCCAGGGCGACGTACTCGCCGATCTCGCTCGCCGTGTGCCGGCACATGCCGCGGGTCTCGGTGATCCGGTTGATGGTGAAGCCGCGGCGGCGGCTCTCGGTGAGCAGTGTCTCGGCGGCCCGGACGGAGTTCACGGTGGGCACCTCGATGCGGAAGTGCCCGCCGTCGGGGAACGTCCCGTCGGAGTCGGGGACGCGCTGCAGGTCCCCTTCGGGCAGGCCCAGCCGGGCGAGCTGCCTGCGGGTCTGGTCGTAGAACGCGGTGGTGGCCGTCATCCGGTCACCGGCCGTGGCGGTCATCCGGTCACCTGTCGTGGCGGTCATCCGGTCACCTCGAAGCCGAGCCGGCCGGCCATGCCGCGGACGATGTCCTCGGCGATGCGGATCGACGTCGCGCGGTCGGCGTGCACGACCTGCACCTCGCCGAAGTTGCCGAGGTTGCCCCGGCAGGGGACGAGCGTGTCGCCGTCGGGGAAGCGGACGGTGAGCGCGTGCAGACTGTCGCCGTACTCGGCGGCGGCCCAGTCGAGGTCGGGTACCCGGTCGGGCTTCGGCACGGTGTCGGCGGCGCCGAACCAGCGGACGATCGCGTAGTGGGTGAAGGCGCTCGGGCCGCGCTCCACCGGCTCGTCCAGGTGGATGCGTACGAGCAGTTCGAAGATGTCCCCGCCGCCGGCGAGCCGGAAGAGGTTCGGCAGGCAGGAGCCCATCAGGCGCGGGTTGACCTCGATCAGCCGGGGCGTGCCGTCCGCGCCCAGCATGATCTCGACGTGGAAGATGCCGAGCCGCAGGCCGAGCGCGCCGACGACGGCCTCGGCGAACTCCATCACGCGGTCGTGCTCGTCGGCCGTGATGCCCGCGGGGATCGTCGTGCCGGTCTCCAGGGCCTCGTGCCGGTGCCAGGTGGAGCGCTCGCTGACGGCCAGCCGCAGGAACCGGCCGCGGGCGAGGCCGATCTCGGCGGACAGGAAACGTCCGGCGAGGTACTCCTCGACGAGGATGCCCGCCGCGTAGACGCCCTCGCCGGCCCGCCCGAGGACGTCGGCCAGGTGCCGCTCGTCGGCGATGACGTGCGCGCCCTCGCTGCCGGAGCCCCGGGCCGGTTTGACGACGACCGGGTAGCCGGTGGCGGCCGCGAAGGCGGCGGCCTCCGCGACGCCGCCGACGACGGCGTGCCGGGTGCGGTCGACGCCGGCTTCCGCGAGGATCCGCCGGCAGCGGTCCTTCTGCTTGGCGGCGGCCGCGGCGGCGGCGTCGGTGAACGGCACCCCGAGTTCCTCGGCGATCCGCGCGACGGGGACCACCAGCGCGTCGACGGTGGCGACGAACCCGTCGACCGGCCGGTCCCGGTGGACGGCCCGGACGCAGGCGAGCAGGGCGTCGGGGTCGGTGGCGTCCTTGAGCACGTGGACCCGGTCGACGAAGCGGGCGTAGGGGGAGGCGTCGAAGTCGACGTTCTGGGCCTGCTCCATGAGCAGGGAGCGGATGAGCGTCACGTGGTGGCCGAGCCGCTTGGCCGCCTCGAACGCCGGGGCGTTGCCGGCCTTCCAGGTCACGAAGACCACGTGCCGTCCGCTGCCGTGCCGGTCCGTCGGGTGGTGTGGGTCTGTCATGGGGTTCTCCTAGCGAACCGCTGGCCGATGCGGACGAAGCCCGGGGTGGCGGTGCCGGGCAGGGGAATGAAGGAGATGGAACCGGCGAGGATGTTCTTCTCGGAGATGGAGCTGAACCCGCCCGCGCCGGACGAGACGAGGTCCCCTTCGTCCAGGTGCTGCCATCCGCCGTCCGGCCGGCGTTCGGAGTAGGCGTAGCGCAGGTGCTCGGCGCCGCGCTCCACGTGGAGCCGGTAGCCGTCGGAGGCGTAGAGTCCGGGGCAGTCGTCGAGGTCCATCTCGAACGGGCGCCCGGTGCGGATGAGCCCCTCGCCGGTGAAGGCCCGCAGCACGTCCTCGTAGAGGCCGAACACCGGGTAGGCGTTGGCGAGGAGGAGCAGGAAGGAACGCTCCTCGGGGAAGATCTGGACGAAGTTGTGGTGACCGCTGCCGTTGGAGTTGAAGCCGAAGGCGGTCGGGCCGAACATCAGCCAGCCCAGGCCCCAGGCGTGCATGAAGTGGTGGCCGGGGACGGGGATCTGCGGGGTGCGCATCTGCCGGGCGAGCCCGTCGGACAGCAGGCGCTCGCCGTCGGGGGTGACACCGTCGTTCACGGCGAGCAGGGCGATCTTCGCCAGTTCCGCCAGGGTGAGGCAGACGGAGAAGGAGCCGGCCGCGTCGTCGGCGACGGTCTGCCGCGGCGGGTCGTGGCGTACGTACTGCTTGACCTGCTCGGTCCATACGTAGCCGGTGGAGACGGTGCGCCCGTAGTGGCCGTCCTCGGTGCGGGTCTGCGGGATCTCCTTGATGCCGAGCGGGGTGAGCAGGAGGTCGTTGACCGCGCGGCGCCAGGGGATCTTCAGGAGCTTCTCGATCAGCGCGGCGACGATCGAGGTGCCGACCGCCGAGTACGCGAAGACCTCGCCGGGCTCGAAGAGCTGGCCGTAGCCGGCCAGGGTGTCCAGGTAGGTGTCGAGGTCGGGCAGGTCGGTGTCGTGCCAGACCTCGTAGGAGTCGTCGACGCCGCTGGTGTGCGACAGCAGGTGCCGCAGGGTCACCTCGACGGTGCGGCCGTCGCGGCGGCGGAACGCCCCCGGCAGCAGTTCGTGGAGCGGCTGGTCGAGGCCGATCAGGCCGCGGTCGACGAGACGGAGCGCGACGAAGGCCAGCATGGGCTTGGTGATGCAGGTGACGCGCTGCCGGGTCCGGGGGCCGTACGGGGTGCGCGAGGCGGTGTCGGTGACGCCGTGGTAGGTCAGCTCCAGCGTGCCGTCGAGGTACACCGCGGCGCCCGCCCCGGGGACGCCGTGTCCGCGGGCGGACTGGCGGAGGGTGTCGGCCACGGCGCGCAGCCGCTCGGGGGTGCCGACGGGGGCCTGGGGGCCGGCCGCCCGCTCGCGGGTGCGGCGCAGCAGTGCCGCCTGCTCGGCCAGGGTGCGGTGGCCGTGGATCTCCGCCACCCGGACGGGGCGGCCGGCGGCGTCGGACAGGCGGGCCGCGAGCAGGGTGGCCAGCAGGGAGTGGCCGCCGACGGAGAAGAAGTCCAGGTCGGAGGAGATGCCGCTGAGGCCGAGGAGTTCGGCCCACACGCGGGCGACGCGGGCTTCGTCGGGGTCGTCGCCGGTGAACGCGGCGGCGGTGTCGGTGCCCCGGTCGGCGGCGCGGGCGGCGAGGGCCGTGCGGTCGACCTTGCCGTTGGGCAGGCGGGGCAGCCGGTCCTCGACGACGATCTCGGCGGGCTGCATGTAGTGCGGCAGTCTGGCCCGCAGCCGGGCGGCCACCGCCTCGGCCGTCACCTCGGCGCCGTCCCGGCCCACGTAGCAGACCAGCCGGGTGTCCGTGCCGGTGCGCACGGCCAGGGCCGCGACGTCGCGCAGGCCCACGACCTCGCGGGCCACCGATTCGATCTCGCCGAGTTCGATGCGGAAGCCGCGCACCTTGACCTGGTTGTCCTTGCGGCCGAGGAAGCGGAGTTCGCCGTTCTCGGTCCAGCGCGCCAGGTCGCCGGTGCGGTACAGCCGTCCGCCGGGTACCGGGCCGAGGTGCGCCGGAGCGGTGGTGAACACCGCCGCGGTGCGCTCGGGGTCGTTGATGTAGCCGTCGGCCAGGCCGTCGCCGCCGAGGTGGAGCTCGCCCGTGGCGCCGTACGGCACGGGCCGGCCGTCGGCGTCGAGCAGGTAGGCGACGGTGTTGTGGACCGGGATGCCGATCGAAGGGGGCTCGGTGGTGGGGCCGGTGAAGCACTTCCACGTCGAGTAGGTGGTGTCCTCGGACGGCCCGTACAGGTTGTAGAGCCGCCGCACGCCCGTCGTGGCGAACGCGGCGTTCACCATTTCCTTCGACAGCGGCTCCCCCGCGACGTTGAGCACCCGCACCGACGCGGGCACGGCCGCGCGCTGGAGCAGCACGTTCAGGGCGCTCGGCACGGTGTTGACCAGGGTCGGGCGCAGCCCCTCGTCCTCGGTGAGCGCGAGGACGTTGTCCACGACGACGACGCGGCCGCCGCGGGTGAGCGGGGCCCACAGTTCGTACACCGACAGGTCGAAGTTGAGGGAGGTGGAGAACAGCACCCGGGCCAGGTCCTCGGGTGTGTACGTGGCCTCGGACCAGGCCAGCAGCGCCACGACGTTGCGGTGGCCGATCACCACGCCCTTGGGCAGGCCGGTCGATCCGGAGGTGTAGATGAGGTGGGTGGCGGCCTCCGGGCCGACGGTGACGTCCGGCGGGGTGTCGTCCTCGGCGAACGACTTCTCCCACAGCTCCGCCCACGGCAGCGCGGCCGCGGACCCGCCGGCGAGCCAGCCGGGGGTCTCGTCCCCGTCGTGGACGACGGCGGCCATGTCGGCCGTCGCGGCGATGGCGGTCAGCCGGTCGGCGGGATAGGCCGGGTCGAGGGGGACGTAGGCGCAGCCCGCCTTGTGGACGGCGAGCAGCAGGACGACAGCGCGGTGGGTGCGGGGCAGCGAGAGGCCGATCCGGGAGCCGGGGGCGATCCCGAGAGCGCCGAGTGCGCGCGCCAGCCGGTTCGCCTGCTGGTCGAGCCGACGGTACGTCAGCACCGAGCCGCGCCACTCGACGGCCGGGGCGTCGGGGGTGCGGGCGGCCTGGGCCTCGACGAGGGCGTGCAGGGTGGTGTCGCGGTCGTAGGGGCGGGCGGTGTCGTTGAGTTCCCGCAGCAGGCGGCGGGTCTCGTGCTCGGAGAGCAGGGGCAGGTCGGCGACGGGCGTCCGCGGGTGCTGTTCGGCGTGGCGCAGCAGGGTGTCGAGGTTGGCGGCCATGCGCCTGATCAGCTCCGGGGTGAAGAGCCCGCGGTCGTAGTGCAGGGTGAACCGGGCCGCGTGGCCGGCGGTTTCGGAGATGTCGAGGAGGAGCGCGAAGCCCTCGGGCAGGCCGGGCGTGGCGCCGTCGGAGTGGACGGTGCCGGCCCGCAGGCCGCCGCCGAGGTCGGCGGGTTCGCCGGGCACGGCGGTGCGTGCCGCTTCGCGGTAGCGGGCGCCGAGGGCGGCTGCCAGTTCGGTGAGGGTCGGCTCCCGGGTGTCGTGGGAGCGCACGGCCGCGGGCCGGTCGAGAGGTGCGCCGCCGGTCCCGCCCGCGCGGGCCAGGGCGATGTCGTCCTGGCCGCTGTAGCGGTGCAGGAGCACCGTGAAGGCGGCGTGCCCCAGGTCCGCCAGAGCGGTCCCGGAGGCCGCGGCCGGCGGCGCGGTGGCGCCGGCGCCGCTGCCGGGCGCCCAGGAGTGGCTCCCGGTGCCCGCGGGTGGCACGGCCCCGTCGGCGGTGTCGCGGACGGGCAGTTGCAGTGCCGGCGCCGCAGTGGACAATGCGGCGGGATTTTCGTCCACTGTCACGTTCCCCTCGTCG
Organism: Streptomyces sp. NPDC020490; assembly: GCF_044335305.1. Classification (NCBI taxonomy): domain Bacteria; kingdom Bacillati; phylum Actinomycetota; class Actinomycetes; order Kitasatosporales; family Streptomycetaceae; genus Streptomyces; species Streptomyces sp. NPDC020490. The sequence continues at coordinate 22,872 of NZ_JBIRUY010000065.1, forward strand.
TCGTTCATTCGCTTTTCCGCACGGAATATGCGCATCCCCTGTTTGCGGGCATGCCGAACACGCTCAGGCCGTTCCATGGGCGCCCCGCAATTCGACGACGGCGGCGATGAAATCGAAACGTTCCGTACGGCGCCTTGTGCCGAAATTCCGGCCACGACGGAAAGAGCGTCAGAACAATGGTGGAACCGTGCGGAATCACCCGAGTCGTCGGGACATTCCGCGGACGTTTTTCCGGGTCAGGCCGCGACCGGGTCGGAGGCGGCCCCGCCGCCTCGCACGGCCCGGTTGACGACCGCCGGCATGGCGGCCCCGACGAGCGCGAAGCCGACCGCCATGACGATCCAGCCGAGGGTGCCGTGCTGGATGACGAGCCAGGTCAGCAGGGCGGGCGCGATCATCTTGCCGAGGTCCGCCCCCATCGCGTAGGTGCCCTGGTACTGGCCCTGGGCGTGCTCGGGCGCCAGCCCGAACGACATGCCCCAGCTGCCGGCGGACTGCCGGATCTCGCCCAGGACGTGGGCGAGGGCGCCGACCAGGAGCAGCGTGCCGGCGACCGCGGCGGAGGCTCCGCCGGTCAGCGCGAACACGACGCAGGCGACCGCGAGGCACAGCGATCCGGAGCGCGAGGCCCTGGCGGCCGCGGACGGCTCGTCCGTCCCGCGCGCCGCCCTGACCTGGAGCAGCACCACCGCGACGGTGTTGGTGAACAGGATGGCCGCGATGATCCACCTCGGGGCGTGGGTGTGGTGCAGCACCCACAGCGGCAGGACCACGTCGAGCAGCAGGTTGTGCATCGACAGCAGCCCGTCCAGCACGATGAAGGTCAGGTACGGCCGGTCCCTGAGCACGATCAGCGCGGGCCCCGGCCGGGCCGGCTGCGCGGGGACGGCGGGCAGGAGCAGGGTGAGCAGCCCGGTGGTCAGGTACGTGGCGGCGTTGAAGGCGACGGCCAGCTTGTACGCCCCGACCGAGTCGACGGCCAGCAGCATGCCGGCCAGCGCCGCGCCGACGGAGACGCTGACGTTGCCCGTGGCCCGCAGATAGGCGCGTACGGAGACCCGCTGCTCAGGCGGGACGAGGCCCGCGACCATGGCCATCCTGGCGCTGCGGCTGGCGCTGTAGGCGATGCCCTGGACACTGACCACCGCGACGTACTGGGCGAATCCGTCCACCACGAGGAGGGCGGCGGTGAGCGGCCCGAGGGCGATGAACGACCAGATCTGGACGGAGCGCGGGCCGATCCGGTCGGCCAGGTGGCCCGTCGGGGTGCTGACCGCGAGGGCGGTACCGGCGGCTATGCCGACGCCGATGCCGAACTGGCCGGGCGACAGGTGCAGGACGGTGGTCGCGTAGATGGCGTTCAGCGCCATCCAGAGCCCCTGGCCGAGCGTGTGGACCAGGGTGATGCCGGTGAGGACGCGAGCGGGACCCGGTGCCGGGAGGAAGCGGCTCAGCATACGCCGGCCGTTCCGCCCGCTGCGCACCTACGGTCCAGCGGCACGGACGGCCCATCGGATTCCGGAGGGTGTAACCGGACAGTGAGGCTTTTCCAACCTCAGCTTGACGTGGCCAGGTGAAGGGCGAGTACGGCCTTGACCAGGTCGGTGATGCGGGTGGTGCTGCAGCGGAGC
>NZ_JBIRUY010000066.1:0-21966 GCF_044335305.1 Streptomyces sp. NPDC020490
CACCGACGGACGCTCGAGCCCCGCCACCAACTCCTCCCGCGACGCACCCACCACCACCGCACGGTGATCGAACACCGCACGATGCCCCGCCAGGGCGGAGGCCACCGCGTCGAGCGGGGTGTCGGGGCGGGAGTCGGCGTAGGCACGCAGCCGGGCGGCCTGTGCGGTGAGGGCGTCGTCGTTCCGGGCGCTGAGGAGCCAGACGACGGGGCCGGGGGCGCTCTCCTCGCCGACGCCTGCCTCCGGAGGCTCTGGGGCTTCTTCGAGGATCAGGTGGGCGTTGGTGCCGCTGATGCCGAAGGAGGAGACACCCGCGCGGCGGGGGCGGTCCGTGACGGGCCAGTCGCGGTGTTCGGTGAGGACGGCGACGGCGCCGCTGTCCCAGTCGATGTGGGGGGAGCGTTCCTCGCAGTGGAGGCTGCGCGGCAGCACTCCGTGCCGCATCGCCAGGACCATCTTGATGACGCCCGCGACGCCGGCGGCGGCCTGGGTGTGGCCGATGTTCGACTTGACGGAGCCGAGCCACAGGGGCCGGTCCTCGGGCCGGTCCTGTCCGTAGGTGGCGAGCAGGGCGTGGGCCTCGATGGGGTCGCCGAGGCGGGTGCCGGTGCCGTGGGCCTCGACCGCGTCGACGGAGTCGGCGGTGACACCGGCGTTGGCGAGGGCCTGGCGGATGACGCGCTGCTGGGAGGTTCCGTTGGGGGCGGTCAGGCCGTTGGAGGCGCCGTCCTGGTTGACCGCCGTACCACGGACGACGGCGAGGACGCGGTGGCCGTTGCGGCGGGCGTCGGACAGTTTCTCCAGCAGCACCAGGCCGACGCCCTCGGACCAGCCGGTGCCGTCGGCGGAGGCGGAGAAGGACTTGCAGCGGCCGTCCGCGGACAGGGCGCGCTGGCGGGTGAGTTCGACGAAGATGCCGGGGGTGGGCATGACGGTGACGCCGCCGGCGAGGGCCAGGGAGCACTCGCCGGAACGCAGGGACTGGGCGGCCAGGTGGAGGGCGACCAGGGAGGCAGAGCAGGCGGTGTCGACGGTGACGGCGGGGCCTTCGAGGCCGAGGGTGTAGGCGATGCGGCCGGAGGCGACGCTGGGCGTGCTGCCGGTCATCAGGTAACCCTCGGTGGACTCGGTGCCTTCGTGCAGGCGGGGTCCGTAGTCCTGGAAGGTGGCGCCGACGAACACGCCGGTGGCGGAGCCCCGCAGGGAGTGCGGGTCGATGCCGGCGCGCTCCAACGTCTCCCAGGAGGCCTCCAGCAGGAGCCGCTGCTGCGGGTCCATGGCGGCGGCCTCGCGCGGCGAGATGCCGAAGAACTGCGGGTCGAAGAGGGGGGCTCCGTCGAGGAATCCGCCTTCGCGCACGTAGTGCCTGCCGGGTCGGCCCTCGGGGTCGTAGAGGCCGTCGAGGTCCCAGCCGCGGTCGGTGGGGAAGGGGCCGATGACGTCGCGTTCCTCGGTGAGGACCTGCCACAGCGCCTCGGGCGAGTCGGTGCCGCCGGGAAAGCGGCAGCCCATGGCGACGATCGCGACGGGCTCGTCGCCGCCATCCCCGTCGCCGGCGCGCTGGGCTGTGACGGGGCCGGCGGCGCCGCGGCAGGTGCCGAGGGCGCGGTCGCACAGGTGGCGGGCCAGGGCGATCGGCGTGGGATGGTCGAACAGGAGGCTGCTGGGCAGGTCGAGGCCGGTGCCGCGGCTGAGCCGGTCGCGCAGTTCGACGGCGCTCCACGAGTCGAAACCGAGGCTGTGGAAGGTGTCGCGCAGGTCGATGTCGGCGGGGTCGTCGTGGTGCAGGACGACGGCGATGTCGCCGCGCAGCAGGTCCAGGACGGCCTGCTCGCGCGCCTCGGCGGGCAGGGGTTCGAGGAGCGCGCGCAGCCGGCCGGCCGCGGGGGCGCCGGCGCCGTCGGTCACGGCATCGATCCCGGCGCCGGATTCGGCGTCGGCGTCGGCGTCGGCGTAGGGGTCGACCACCGCATCGACCACCGCATCGGCCGCCGCGGCATCGGCCCCGGCGTCGGATGCGGCATCGGCCCCGGCGCCGGATGCGGCGTCGGATGCGGAGGCAGCGCCTGATGCGTCGCGCGTGGTCGCCGTACCGTGCGTGCCCGCGCTCGTGTCCGGGCTGACCCAGTGGCGCCTGCGCTGGAAGGCGTAGCCGGGCAGGGTCGGCAGAGCCGAGCGGGGGACGCCGGGGGTGCCGAGGACGGCGTCCCAGTCGAGGCCGTCAGCGGCGCCGAGCGTGTGGAGGCGGGCCAGGGCGGTGGTGAACGCCTCCGCTTCCGGGTGGCGGCCGCCGCCGGTGAGCGGTACGAACGCGGCCTGCTCGCCGGCGGTTTCGCGGCCGGCGGAGGCGAGGGCGCCGTCGGGGCCCAGTTCGGCGCACGTGGTGACACCGGCGTCCAGCAGGGTGCGGATGCCGTCGGCGAACCGTACGGCGTCACGGACGTGGCGCACCCAGTAGTCGGGGTCTGCCAGTTCCTCGGGGGCGGCGATGCGGCCGGTGACGTTGGAGACGACGGGCAGCCGGGCGGGCCGGTAGGTGAGGCCGGCCGCGACGGTGCGGAACGCGTCGAGCATGCCGTCCATGTGCGGGGAGTGGAATGCGTGGCTGACCCTCAGCCGCTTGGTCCTGCGGTCCCGGGCGCGCCAGTGCTCGACGATGCGGGCGACCTCGTCGGCGTCGCCGGAGACCACGACGGAGCGCGGCCCGTTGATCGCGGCGAGGCGCACCCGGTCGGTGAGCAGCGGGTGCGTTTCCTCCTCGGTGGCCTGGACGGCCGCCATGGCGCCGCCTTCGGGCAGGGCGTCCATGAGGCGGCCCCGCGCGGCGACCAGAGCGGCGGCGGCGTCGAGGCCGAGGACGCCGGCGGCGTGGGCGGCGGCGAGTTCGCCGATGGAGTGGCCGACGAGGTAGTCGGGGCGCACGCCCAGGTGGTCGAGAAGCCGGAACAGGGCGGTCTCGTGGGCGAACAGGGCCGGCTGGGTCCAGGCGGTGCGGTCGAGCAGGGCGGCGTCCGCGCTGCCGGGGGCGGCGAAGACGATGTCGCGCAGGGGCCGGTCCAGGTGTGGGTCGAGTGCGGCGCACGCCTCGTCGAGCGCGGCGGCGAACACCGGCTGGGCGGCGTGCAGTTCGCGTCCCATGCCGGGTCGCTGGCTGCCCTGCCCGGAGAAGAGGAACGCGGTGGCGCCGGTGCGGACGCGGTCCTGGACGAGGCGTGCGGTGTCGGTGCCGGCGGCGAGCGCGTCGAGGTGCTCGGCGAGCTGGTCGAGGTCCTGGGCGAGGACGACCGCGCGGTCCTCGTGCGCGGTGCGGGTGGTGGCCAGGGCCTGTGCCAGGCGTACGGGGTCGGCGGCAGGGTGCGCGTCGAGGTGGCGGCGCAGCCGGCCGGCCTGGGCGCGCAGGGCCCGGGGGTCGCGGGCGGACAGCGGGAAGAGCAGCGTGCGGCCCGGCGCCGCGGGCTCGGCGGCGCTGTCGTCGGCCGGCGGGGCGGGGGGCGGTCCGACCACCAGGTGGCAGTTCGCGCCGCCGAGGCCGAAGGAGCTGACCCCGGCGATCAGGGGCCGCTCCGGGTGCGGCCAGGGACCGGTGGCGGTCTGCACGCGCAGCCGCAGGCCCTCCAGGTCGATGGCCGGATGGGGGGTCTCGTGGTGGAGACTGGGCGGCAGTTCGCGGTGGCGGACGGCCAGCACGGTCTTGATCAGGCCGGCGATGCCCGCGGCGGCTTCGAGGTGTCCGACGTTGGTCTTGGCGGAGCCGACGGGCAGCGGGTCGTCGGCGTCGCGGCCGCGGCCGAGGGCCTCGCCGAGCGCGGTGGCCTCGACGGGGTCGCCTACGGGAGTGCCGGTGCCGTGGAGTTCGACGTACTGGACGTCGTGCGGATCGGTGCCGGCGTGCCGCAGGGCGCGGCGGACGACGGCGGCCTGGGCGGCGGCGCTGGGCACGGTGAGGCCGTCGGTGGCGCCGTCGTGGTTGACGGCGCTGCCGAGCAGCACGGCGTGGATGCGGTCGCCGTCGGCGAGGGCGCGGTCGAGCGGTTTGAGTACGACGATGCCGCCGCCCTCGCCGCGGACGAACCCGTTGGCGCGGGCGTCGAAGGTGTGGCACCGGCCGTCGGGGGACAGCGCGCCGAATCCGGCGGTGCGCTGTGCGCTGGTGGCGCCGAGACGCAGGTTGACGCCGCCGGCGAGGACCAGGTCGGCCTCGCCGCTGTGCAGGGCCTGGCAGGCGAGGTGGACGGCGACGAGGGAGGAGGACTGGGCGGTGTCGACGGTGAGGCTGGGGCCGGTCAGACCGAGGGTGTAGGAGACGCGGTTGGCGATGACACCGCGGTTGAGTCCGGTGAAGGCGTGCGCGGTGGCGGCCCGGTCGGCGTGCACGAGGGGGGCGTAGTCGTCCCAGATGGCGCCGATGAACACGCCGGCGGCGGTGTTCTTCAGCGTGCCGGGCAGGATGCCGGCCTCCTCCAGGGCCTCCCAGGCCAGTTCCAGGACGAGCCGCTGCTGCGGGTCCATGGCGGCGGCCTCGCGCGGCGAGATGCCGAAGAAGCGGGCGTCGAAGGTGTCGACGCGGTCGAGGAAGCCGCCCCAGGCGGTCTCGGGCGCGTCGGGTGCGACGGTGTCGCGGCGGTGTTCGGGCGCGCGGGTGATCGCGTCGGTGCCGGTGCGCAGCAGCCGCCAGTAGGCGTCGGGGCCGTCGGCCTGCGGAAAGCGGCACGACAGGCCGACGACGGCGACGGGTGCGGTGGCCCGGCCGGCCGTCCCGGCCGGCCGGGACGCCTCGGTCGCCTCGGTCGCCTCGGTCGCCTCGGTGGCCTCCGGTGCCGCCGTCCGTCCCGCCGAATTCGCTGGCTCAGCCACGAGCTCCCCCTTCGCTGATTTCCTGGCGCGTCTCCAGGGCTCCGTCGGCTCGGGTGGACCGGATCCGGGGAATTCCGTGCGGCGACGGCCGGACGCTGAAGCGCGGTTCAAAGGTGCGGCCAAGCCGGGGTCCTGGTCACGGCCGGACGCGGCTCGTAGGGGCGCTTAGGGGGGCAGACAAGGGTTACCGGCCCGGCCGCCGCCCGGAGAACCTTGCGGAAAGTCCCTTCGAGCGGCGGCGGCTGGCGAACGACGTTCCTGTGCCGGCGCTTGCCGCGGAACGGTCAGGAGCCGTCATGACAGGGAAATCAGGCAATCCCGATGATCCCGGCGCTCCGGGTGATCCCCGTTCTCCGGGTGGCCCCGGTGGCCCGGGTGGCCCCGGTGGCCCGGGTGGCGCCGGTGACCCGGACGGTCCCGGTGGTGCCGGTGGTGCCGGAACGGGAATCGGGATCCTGGGCACCGGATCGTATCTGCCTGCCGACACGGTCTCCAACAGCGTCTGCGCGGCCCGGGCCGGGGTCTCCGCCGAGTGGATCCAGCGCAAGACCGGCATCGTCGAACGGCGCTACGCCTCCGACTCGGAGGCCACCTCCGACCTGGCGGTCGAAGCGGCCCGCGCGGCCCTGGACGAGGCCGGGATCACGGCGGCGGAGCTGTCCTGGATCGTCGTGGCGACGTCCACCCCGGACTGCCCGCAGCCGGCCACCGCCTGCCTGGTGCAGGACCGGCTGGGCGCGCCGGACGCGGCTGCCTTCGACCTCAACGCCGTGTGCAGCGGTTTCGTTTTCGCGCTGGTGGCGGCGGCCCGGCTGCTGCCGGCCGCGCCCGGTGGACGGTCGGCCGGGTACGCCCTGGTGATCGGCGCGGACACCTACTCGCGGATCATCGACCGGACCGACCGGCGCACCGCGATCCTCTTCGGGGACGGCGCCGGCGCGGTGGTGCTCGGCCCGGCCGCCGACGGGTCCGGGGTGCTCGGCGCCCACCTGGCCAGCCGCGGCGACCGGCACGACCTGATCCACGTGGCGGCGGGCGGCAGCCGGTTGCCCGCGTCGGAGAAGACGCTGGCCGAAGGGCTGCACCACTTCCGCATGAACGGGCGCGGCGTGCGCGAGTTCATCATGGCCGAACTGCCGCGTGCGGTACGGCGGGTGGTGGAGGAGCACGGCCTCGACCTGTGCGACGTGGACCATTTCATTCCGCACCAGGCCAACGGGGTCATGCTCGCCGAAGCGGTGCCGGGGCTCGGTCTGGACCGCGCCCGCACCCACCTGACCGTCGCCCGGCACGGCAACGGCTTCCATTCCCCTCGCCCTCGACGACGCCCGCAGAAGCGGTCTGTTGCACGAGGGCGATCTGCTGCTGCTGGCCGGATTCGGCGGCGGCATGTCGCTGGGCACCGTCCTGGTGCGCTGGGGCGGGACGGCGGCCGCCCGGACCAACCCGTCGGACTTGCTCGTCTAGGGCCTCGGCCCCGACGAAAGGAATCAGCGGCATGACCACGACAGCAGCTTCCCCCGGTTTCGCGCGGGTCGCGGTGCTCGGCCTGGGCACCGTGGGCTCCGCCCTTGCCGGAACGCTGGCCCGGGCCGGTGTGCCGGTGGTGGCCGTCGAGACGGACGAGGCGTCACTCGCGCGCGGTGCCGAGCGCACCGCGCGGGTCGCCGGCGACCAGGCGTCCGCCGCACCGGTCACGTACACCACCCGGCTGGAGGCGGTCGCGGGCAGCGGCCTGGTGATCGAGGCGGTGCCGGAGGACTTCGCGCTCAAGGCGGACCTGCTGCGCCGGGCCGCCGACCTGTGCGGCGCGGACACCGTGTTCGCGACGACGACGTCGCTGCCGGTCACCCGGATCGCGGCCGCCTGCGGACGGCTGCCGCGCACCGTCGGCCTGCACCCGGTGGGGCACGCCCCCGAGGGAGGCTGCGTGGAGGTGGTGCACACGCCGGTCACGGATCCGGCCGTGCGCACGGCCGTCGAGGAGCTGGTACGGCGTACGGGGCGCACCCCGGTCGCGGTGAGCGACCAGCCGGGGTTCGTCGGCGGCGGCCTGCTGCTGGCGTACCTGAACGGCGCGATCGCGATGTTCGAGCGCCGCTACGCCTCGCGCGACGACATCGACGCGGCGATGCGGCTGGGCTGCGGACTGCCGCTGGGCCCGCTGGCCCACGCGGACCTGATCGGCCTGGACACGATCCGTGACGGCCTGCGTGGTCTGTACGAACTCACCGGGGAGTCCCGCTATCTGGCGCCGCCACTGCTCGACCACATGGTGACGGCGGGGCTGCTGGGTGTGAAGTCGGGCCGCGGCTTCTACCGGTATCCGCAGGAGGCCCCCGCCCGGCTCGCGTCCGCGGCCCCGGCCGTCGCACGGCCGGTGCGCACGGTCGGCGTGATCGGCTCCGGCACGATGGCCAGGGGCATCGCCGAGGTGTTCGCCCGTTCCGGCCGCCGGACGGTGCTGGTGGCCCGTACGGAGGTCCGTGCGAAGGAGGCCCTGGACGGTGTGGCCCGTTCCCTGGACCGGGGCGTCCACCGCGGCAAGATCGACACCGCGGACCGCGACGCCGCCGTGGAACGGCTGACGGGCACCCAGGACATGGCCGCGGTCGCCGAGTGCGACCTGGTGGTGGAGGCCGTCGCGGAGGAACTGGCCGTCAAGCGCGCGGTGTTCCGCCGACTGGACCGCGTGTGCCGGCCGGGCGCGGTGCTGACCACGTCGACGTCGAGCCTGCCGGTGGTGGAGTGCGCCGTCGTCACCTCCCGTCCCGAGTCGGTCCTCGGGATGCACTTCTTCAACCCGGCGCCGGTGATGCGCCTGGTGGAGGTGGTGGGCACGGTACTGACCTCCGAGGAGGCGCTGGGCACGGTCCGCGCGGTCTGCGCGGATCTCGGCAAGCATCCGGTGTCGTGCGGCGACCGCGCCGGGTTCATCGTCAACGCGCTGCTGTTCCCGTATCTCAACGGCGCGGTGCGGCTGCTGGAGCAGCACCGCGCGAGCGCCGAGGACATCGACACCGTCATGACGGCGGGCTGCGCCTATCCGCTGGGCCCGCTCGCCCTGCTGGACGTGATCGGCCTGGACGTCTCGCTGCAGATCCAGGAGACGCTCCACCGGGCCTTCCAGGAGCCCACGCTGGAACCTGCCCGCCATCTGCGGCACCTGGTGGCGGCGGGCTACCTGGGCCGCAAGTCGGGGCGCGGCTTCCGGGCGCACTGACAGCACGGGCAGCGGCCCGGCGGGCGGCGTCGAGTGACGCTGCCCGCCGGGCCGTCGTGTGTGCGCGCCGTCGGCCGGCCCGGTCCGGGGGGACGACACCGCGCGGAGGGGACGACACCATGCCGGAGGGGACGACACCGTGCGGAGGGGACGACACCATGCCGGAGGACGACACCATGCCGGAGGACGGCGCCGTCAGACCTGGTTCTCCCGCGTCAAGGCCCGGCTCCGGTACCACCGGTCGACCATGGCGGCGAGTTCGTCCTTCGCGAAATCGAAGAACTCGGCGGCCTCCGCCAGGCGCCGTCCCGCGGCGGTGTCCTCCCCCACGGCCTTCACCCCCGCCCGCATGGTCGCGCTCCAGCGCGCGAACACCTTGTCGCGGCCGGCCACCACCTCGTGCCAGATGTCGGCGTGGAGCCGGTAGCGTTCGCGCCGCGAACCGGGTTCCCGCTCGCGGCTGAGCATGTGCTGCTGCGCCAGGTAGCGCACCGCACCCGACACCGCGGCCGGGCTGGCGCTCAGCCGCTCGGCCAGCTGGGCGGCGGTGAGTACGCCGTCCGCCTCCGCGAGCAGGCAGGCGAAGATCCGGGACGACATCCGCGGGATGCCCGCCTCGGTCAGATCCGCGGCGAACCGCTCGACGAAAGCGGCCACGGCCTCACCATCGGCCTCCTGCCGCGCCGGTGTCTCCACGCTGCGCTCTCCCTCGCCCTCTCCGCCGCCCTCGCCCTCTCCGCCGCACCGGATGCTCGACGTCGCGGCCGCGGCACGTCACCACAGCAGGCGGGAAGCGTCCCGCCCGGCGCGTCAAGGGAATGCGCGGGACGGGCTATTCCGCGACCCGGGTGTAGCGGATGTAGCGGAACACCCGCAGTTCGCTCTCGCCGCGGCGGACGAACTCGTCGGTCGGCTCGAAGTGGTCGTAGCGGTTCTCCACCCGCATTTTGAAGGTCTCGGTGTGGTCGTCGACGTGCACGACGATCTCGCGCTCGTCCGGCCGGTACGGCGCGCCGAGCAGCAGGGCGTTCGGGGACGGGGTCGTCGTCAGCATAGGGGTCTCCTCGCGGTCGTCGTCCTGGTGTGCTCCAGACGCTGTGCAGTCGTCTGCGGACGCTGTCCGGCACGCGGCCCGGCAACGGCGTACGGCTCGGGGGCGTCTCCCCTCTCGGTCGTCCACGGCCAGGATGCGCAACCCCGCTCAAGCCGCACTGGAGGGATGGTCTTCTCCCCGCGCTCAGGCCGCGAACAGATCGAACGTGGACGTCCGCCGCGGCCCCGCCAGCACGTTCAGCATCGGATCGACCGACAGCATCGCCTGGTGCAGCCGCTGCAGCTGCGGGGACGGCTCGACGCCCAGTTCCTCGATGAGCCGGGCGCGCAGCCCGCGGTAGACGTCCAGGGCCGCGCTCTGCCGTCCGGAACGGTACAGGGCCACCATCACCTGCGAGTGCAGGCCTTCGTGCCGTGGATGACGCGCCGTCAGTTCTCTGAGTTCGGCGATGACTTCGGTGTGCCGGCCGAGCCGGAGGTCGGCGTCGATGCGCCGCTCCACGGTCACCAGGCGGCTCTCCTCCAGGCGCATGGCCTCGATCTCCAGCACGGGCCCGAGTTTGATGTCCACCAGCGTCTGGCCCCGCCACAGATCCAGCGCGGCCCGGAAGCGGTCGGCCGACACCTGGTTGTCCCCGGCCCCGAAGGCCTCCTGCCCCTCGCGCACCAGCTTCTCGTACTCGTGCACGTCGACGCGTTCCCCCGGGATCTGCAGCAGATATCCGCCGTGCCGGGTGGCGAGCACGTCCTTCACGGCGTGCGAGGAGCCGGTTCCCATCGCGGCGCCGATCCGCCGGCGCAATTGAAGAATGTACGTCTGCAACGTGGTGAGCGCGCTTTGCGGAGGCGTCGACGCCCACAGTTCCTCCATGAGCGTCGATATGGGCACGACTCGACCGGGATACAGCGCGAGCAGCGCCAAGATCTGCCGCGGCTTGCCGGCGGTCGGAACAATCGATCCGCCCTTGACCTCGGCATTCAACGGACCAAGAAGCTGAATCCTCACACAATCCTCCCCGTTGCTCACGCTCGATGGCACCGTGCCCGGTCCCGCACCCGTGCCGAAAGGCAAGCTAGCCGGGCCCTTCCGCCCTGAGCGCTTTTCTCAAGCGGCTCTGTAGCGGAGTTCCATGCAAGAGGTCCGTCTTTGCCGGAATTTTCAATTCCGCCGGATGGCCGGTTCCCGTGTCAGGCGGTCAGCCGTCCGTCACGCCGCCGGCCCGCCCCGGCGGTCCGGACAGCGTGAAGGTGTCCGGCTCTCCCCTGCCCGCGCGGGGAAAGCCGTGGTGCAGTTGGAGCGGGGGCGGCGGGCCGTCGTCGGCCTGCACGGCGACGGCGACGAGGACGCCGGGCACGGGCTCCAGTTCCAGGAAGCTCCACCGTCCCGTCGGGTCGTCCTCGGGCAGCCGGAAGGCGAGGACGCCGCGGTCGGCGGCGAGGGTGAAGGCGAAGGAGTCGAACGGCAGGCCGAGACCGAGGCCGCGCGCCTTGGCGTAGGCCTCCTTCAGCGTCCACAGGCGCAGCACGCGCCGCGCCCGCAGCGCGTCCGTCCTCGCGCGCGCGATCCACGCCCGCTCCTCGGACGCGAAGGTGCCGGTGATGGCATCCGGCGGCCGGCCGGCACGGTCGAGCCGCTCGAGCAGTTCGAGGTCGACGCCGATGCGCCGGCGCCACGCCACTCCGAGCAGGCTGTATCCGCCGCTGTGGGAGAGGTTGAAGTCAAGTCGGTCCCCGCCGCCCGGCGGTCCGCCCGCGGGACAGCGCAGGAAGGGCCGGCCGCGCGGGGAGCGCCGGATCACCAGCTCGGGTTCGGTGAGCCCGGTCTCCCCCGCCAGTACCCGCCGTACCAGGGTGTGGGCCAGCAGGTACCGCCGCCGGTCCCGCTCGGAGACGAACTCGCGCGCGGTCTGTTTCTCCCGCCGGTCCAGCCAGCGCTCGGCGAGCGTCCCGGCGACCTGCGGGGGCAGGTCCCCGTCGGCGCACAGCCACAGCCGCACCGGCCGGCCCGTTCCGGAACCGGAATCGGAATCGGCGGTCGTGCGGCCGTCACCGGTGTGCTCCGGCGTCCTGTCCGCGTCCATGGAGTCGTACGGTCCGGCGTCAGTCGCGGGCCGCCGGCCGCGCCCCGGCCTCGGCGGCGGCCGCTGGTGCTTCCGGCTCTCGCGCGCGGGTCCCGCTGGTCATCGCCACGTGGAGCAGCCCCGGCTTCCGGGAGGGAGGCGCGCCCGCCGCCCTCCGTACGCAGTCAGTACGAAGTCAGTACGCAGTCAGTACGAAGAGTGAGCCCGAGTACCGGCCCCGGGCCGGCCCGCCGCCGCCATGCGCTCCTCGGCCAGGGGCAGGTCGCCTTCCGGGCCGGGGTAGGGGGCCGGGCCGTCGCCGGGGGACGCCAGCAGGTGCTGGTGGAGCCGGGTCAGCCGCGGGGAGGGTTCCAGGCCCAGCTCCTGCACGAGCGTGGTGCGCAGACGGCGGTAGACGTCCATGGCCTCCCCGCGGCGGCCCGAGCGATGAAGGGCGATCATGAACTGGGCGTGCAGGTCCTCGTGGGTGCGGTACCGGCTGGACACCACGGTCAGTTCGGCCAGCAGTTCGCGATGGCGGCCCAGCCGCAGATCGGCCTCTATGCGCTGGTCGAGGGCGCACAGCCGGCTCTCCTCCAGCCGCTTGGCCTCGGTGGCCAGCCGCGGGCCGGGCTGCACCCCGGCGAACGCCGTGCCGGTCCACAGGTCGAGCGCCTCGCGCAGGACACGGGAGGCTCCGGCGAAGTCCCCGGTGTCCATCGCCCGGTAGCCGACACCGGCGAGCCGTTCGAACTCCCGGACGTCGCTGACGCCGTCGCCGCTGACGAGGGTGTAACCGCCGGGCGCGGTGACCAGGACGTCCTTCGCGGTGCGCGGCGGGGTGTCCGGGGCGTCCTCGAGCAGCGCGGCGCCGATGAGTTCGCGCAGCTGGAGGACGTATGTCTGCAGGGTGGTGCGGGCGCTGCGCGGCGGGGCGCCCGCCCACAGCTCCTCCAGGAACACGGACAGCGGCACGACCTGGTCCGCGTGCAGGGCCAGCAGGGCGAGCACCTGGCGGGGTTTGGGCGCGGTGGGGGCTACGGAGACCCCGTTCTCGCGCACGTCCAGCGCTCCTAGAAGGTCAATGTCCACGCTGCCTCGCCTTCCGTGCTCACGCTCACACCTGTATCCCGACATGCACGGGCGCCGCGGCCGGTTCGGTGCTCACGCGGGTCGAGTGCGGCGGCGTTGCTCATGACGGCCTCCTCCCACTCCCACCACGGTCGTTGACACCGCTCGAGAACCGGTCGGGCCGCGCCAGTGCGCCGAAGCACCGAGCGGCCGACGACCCACGGTCCCTGCCCCGGCCCCGCCCCTGCCCCCGCCACCGCCACCGCCACCGCCACCGCCACCGCCACCGGCACCGAACCCCCTCACGGCCCCGTCTTAGTGGTCCCCGTCTTAGTGGTCCCCGCCCTCGTGGTCCCCCTCCTGCTGGTCCCCGTTCTCGTCGTCCCCGGCCGCGCCGTCACCGACCGCAGCCCCGCCGACAACGCCTGCGCGCTCTCCTCGGCACCGCCCACGCCCGTCATCACGACGACCGGGTCCATCACGGCGGGCAGGGTGTGCGCGATCCCGTACGCGGTGAGCGCGCCCGGCCCGCAGCCGCACAGCAGCAGCCGGCCCCCGCCGGCCAGCGCGTCGGCCAGCGCAGCGGGCAGTGTGGCGGGCAGCACAGGCGGCACGCCGCAGCAGCGCAGTTGCACGATCCGCTCGGGGCCGTCATGCCGGCCTGCGAAACGTTCGTACGCGCCGGGCACCACGCCCGCCCCCGCCACCAGGCAGATGACGTCCGCGCCGGGCTCCCCGCGGCGCAGCACGGTCAGGCCGGTGACGCCGGTGCTCGGCGGGCGCGGCGCCGCCCGCGGCACGTGGGTGCCGTCCAGCGCGCCCAGTACCTGCCCGACGGTGGCGTGCGGGTCGGTGAAGTCCGCGAGAGCGCCCAGCAGCCGCACGCACTGCGCGAGGGTCTGCGCCGCGTCCGTGTCGCGCAGCACCTGCCGGTCGTACAGCGCGGTGAGGCAGAGGCCGCCGTCGGCGTCGCGCCGGGCGACGAGCGTGACGGCCAGACTGGTGTCGCCGCCCACCAGGTGCGGTACGCCGACCCGGATGCCCTGGGCGGCCAGCTCACCGCGCACGGCCGGGGACAGGGTGGGGAGGCTGTCGAAGAAGAGGGTGGTGTGCATGGTGTCCGCGTCCTCGCCGCGCCCGGTCCACTCCCGTATCAGCTCGTCGGAGACCCACGGGTAGGCCGACATGTCGAGCACCGCGTCCCGGACCCGCCGGACCAGCGGGCCCACCGGCGCCGCGGGGTCGACGGTGACGGTCAACGGCAGGGAGCCGCCCGGCAGTCCGGGCGCGTGCGCCGCTCCCGGCAGGGCGATGTCCCGTGCGGACAGGTACACCCCGAAGGCCACCCGGACCGGCTGCCGCGCGCCGGTGGCCCGGTACAGCAGCAGCGCCCACACCAGGTGCAGCGCGCTGCTCTCCCCCGCGCCCCAGCCCGCCGCCCACTCCCTCAGCCGCCGGGTCCGGGCCGGTCCGAGCCGGCGTTGCAGCTGCGCGGGCCCGCTCTGCCCGGTCGGCGCACCGGGCCGCCCGGGGCTGAGCGCCGCGTCCCGCGGCGGCGCGGCACGCGTCCAGAACGCGCGGGCGGCATCGGTGTTCTGCCCGGCCAGCCACCGGGCGTGGTCCCGTACGTCGGGCCGCCGCTCACCGCCGGGCAGCGGCCCGCCCGCCAGATAGGCGCGGTAGAACTCGCGCAGCAGCACACTCACGGCCCGCTCGTCGAACAGGGCACGGTGGTACGTCAGCAGGACCCGGGTGGACGGTCCGGCCCCGGCGCCGACGGCCGGTGCGTCGTCCAGCAGCGTCAGCCGCAGCAGTCCGGCCCGGTGCAGCTCGAACCCCTGCGACCGGTCGCGGGCGAGCAGGTCACGCCAGGGCAGGGCGGTCCGCGAGTGACGTACGACGTCGACGGCGGCCCGCTCGTGCAGCACCAGGCGTGGAGCGGCCACCCAGTCGACGGAGGCGCGCAGCACCGACTCGCGTTCCACCACGGACTGCCAGGCGGCGACGAACCTTGCCGTGTCGAGCGGGCCGGTCCACCTCCAGGTCAGCTGCTCGACATGGCGGCTGCGGTCCCCGTCGCTCTGCACGGCCTCGCGTACCAGGCCGCGCTGGGCACCGCCCAGCGGCACGGTCTCCGCGTCGGCGGGCAGCACCATCAGGTCGGCGAGGAGTTCCGGGGGCAGCCGGCCCGTGCCGCCGTCGGGGCCGTGCCTGACGAGGGTGAGCGTGTGCCGGCCGGAGCCGTGGCTGTCGAGCATCACCGAGAAGGTGCCGTGGCGTTCGACGATCCGGGCCGCGAGCCGTTCGGCCTGGCCACGGGCGGGCAGTCCGTGCAGGCCGAACACACGCGAGCGGCCGGTGGCCGACCCGCACGGTTCGTGGACCACGCACACGACGGTGCCCGGCACCGCGTGATGGGTGTTCATCCGATGTCCAGGGGCGCCCTGGTCCACCGCGGCGGCGGGGACGCGGCTCCCCTTCCCCCTCTCCCCTGTCCGTCTCGCTGTGCTTCCGGTCCCCTGTCTCGGCACGGCAGGCCCGCCCCTGCCACCGCCGCCTCTCCTCACACGCCGGTGGCCGCACCCGGTCCCGAACGTGGGCGCGGCACCTCCCCCTCCCCCGGCCCCTCCGGCGGGAGGGCATCGGAACTCCACCGGACGGCCGGTGCGGGGCCGGTGCGGCGGTGCACTTCGCCGGACGCGCCGCGGTGAGCCTCATCCACCGGGCACCGGCCCGCCACGAGGGGGACACCGCAGCCCCACCCGGCGGTGTCCGGCCCCCCGATGAGCCGGGAACCCCCGCGCCCTCCAGGTGGAAGGGGCGCGGAGAACCTGCGGCGCGGACCATGGCCGAACGCCTGGCCGTACGTCTCCTTCAGCGTCCACCGCCGCATCGGCCGGGCCCGGAGTTCCCGCCCGGCCGGACCGGCCGGGACCGCGGCCCCGGCGGGCGTCTCGGCCCGCCCGACGGGCAGGCCGAAGGGAACCCCCTGGTCCGCCCGTTCGGCGTCCGCCCCGATCGGGCCGAGGCGCCGCGGGCAGCCGAAGCCCACTCGTCCCGCGGCCGTCGGGTGCCGCCCGGAGCGCGGCCCGGTGCCACTCGGGCGACCATCCGCGCGCCGCCCGTGCTCGCCCCTTCTCCGACGGGGATCAAGGGTGCGCCGCCCCGCTGGACCGCTGCTCGAGGCGGGCCCGGGTCAGCCGGTCGGAGCGGGGTGCCGCGACCCGCGGGGCGGTGGCAGGCACCGCGTGTTCGGGGCCGGCGCACAGGATGGACCGCTGCAACTTCGCGAGCGGCGGGGAGGGTTCGAGACCGAGGGTGCGTACGAGTGTGGTGCGCAGCCGCCGGTAGGCGTCCAGGGCCTCCCCTCTGCGTCCCGCCCGGCACAGGGCCAGCATGTACTGGCCGCACAGGCTCTCGTGGCCGGGGTACCGGCTGACCAGCACGGTCAGTTCGGCGAGCAGTTCCCGGTGCCGGCCCAGCCGCAGGTCGGCCTCGATGCGTTGGTCGAGGGCGCACAGCCGGCTCTCCTCCAGCCGCTTGGCCTGGGTGCTCAGGTGCGGGCCGGTGGTCACGTCGGCCAGCGGCGGGCCGTTCCACAGCCGCAGCGCTTCGCGCAGCAATTCGGCGGCGGCGGCGTAGTCCTCGGCGTCCATGGCCCGGTAGCCCATGCCGCTCAGCCGCTCGAACTCCCTGACGTCGTGGACGCCCCCACCGCTGTTGAGGAGGTAGCCGCCGGGCACGGTCAGCAGGACGTCCTTGGCGGTCCGCGGCGGTGATCCGTCCGGGTCGTGCGCCAGCGCGGCCGTGATCATCTCGCGGATCTGCAGGATGTACGTCTGCAGCGTGGGGCGCGCGCTGCGCGGCGGCTGGTGCCCCCAGAGTTCCTCGACCAGGGTGTCGACCGGCACGGTTCTGTCGGCGTTGAGGACCAGCAGCGCCAGCACCCGGCGAGGCTTGGGTGCGGTAGGTGTGACGGATACGCTGTTCATCCGTACGGCGAGTGGGCCCAGTATGCCGATGTCCACGCGTCTCCCCCGTTTCCCTGCTGTCCGCTCGGAAGCGATGTCCTGCCGTCTTGAGTAAAAGACAGGGCGCGTGGCATATCAACACCGTACCTGCCGGCCGCATTGGCCCGACAGGACGCGATTTCGAGCCAAGTGCGCGCCCCGTGGGACGTTTTCTTCCGGCGTTCCGCCCGGACCGGTTGTTTGCCCTCACGCTGACGAGTCGCGCCACGGGATGCCGACTCGCCCTGAATCCTCCCTGATCGCAGTCCCGCCAGGCGACAACGAACCGGCGGTTTCAAGCCAGTCGCGTGCCGGGCGGGACCAGGAAAACCGCGTGGCAAAGCCGTCGGAATATCGATGCCGCGAACAGTCGAACGCCCCGTTCCAGGGGCGCCGCCGGGGCGTACGGCAGCCTCCGGACCACCCTCTTGGCGGGCGAAACGATTCCGCGCGGACATCCAGCCGAAACCCATTTGCCGCCCTCCCGTACGGCAATGACATTCCGCGCCCCATCGGTCGATTTCCCTCGCGTACCGGAGCGCGGACTTTGGCGGTGCGTGAGGGATATCGCCCCTTTTTCAGGGAGATGGAGGGTGGTGGCCGTTGCCGGTGTCAGCGGTCCGGCCCCCGGAGAGGGAGGACGGGCGCATCGAGGGCTTCGTCGCGATCACAGACGAGGGTGTCTCCGTTCACCCTGAGGCGGGCGACCTGGATCGAGCTCCGGCGGTCCTGGTAGCCGCTGGGCCGCACAGCCCCCTCGCCGGACCGGCCGGGGTGGGTGAACTAGAAGACGCAGGCGCCGAGTTCGCCGGTGACGACGTCGGCGTGGCAGCCGTACGCCCCGTCGTCCGTGCCGCGTCCGGGAGAGGGGCCCGCCAGTCCCACAGGCATGGTTCCCGCGCGGCGGCCGAGTTCGTCGCCGGAGCGTTCTCCGCCCGGGCCCCGCCCGGGCTGCGCACCGCCCATGTCCGCACGATGCTCGGCACACCCGGCCACGTCATCGCCCAGGCGTACGCGGGCATGTACACCGACCCGGGCGCCGTGGGCATCCGCCCGTACAGCGAGGCGTACCTACGCCGCCGCCCCCAGCCGGCGCTGACGGTGTGGACATCCGCCGAGGCCGCCGTCTGGGAGAGGACCACTCTGCACGTGACCGGTTCCCGGGTGGAGCACTGGCCCGGCGTCGGCCACTACCTGCACGAGGAACAGCCCGGGCGCACCGTCCGGCTGATCGAGGCGTGGGCGGCGGCGCCGGGTGCGCTCGGCCTCGGTCAGCCGGGTCAGGAGCGTACGTCGACGTAGTCGCCGGTGGCCTTGGCCGGTCCGGTGGTGGCGCTGCCGGTGAAGTTCCAGCGCCAGTAGCCGTCCTTGACCGCCTTGACCGTGGTGCGGAGAGTGCCGGTGCTGCTGGTGTGGACGGTGCCCACGGTGGTGTAGGTGCTGCTGCCCTTCGGGCGGAACTGCAGCTGCACGGCTCGGCCGGCGTATCCCGCATAGCGGTAGGTGTCCCAGTTGGCCCGTACGAGCTTGCCGGTGACGGTGATCCGGGCGCCCTTGGCCACCGGTTCCGGTCCGGCGTCGACGGTGAGCCGCGCGGCGCGCTTGAGGCCGAACGACGCGATGCCGGAGGCGAAGACGCTGTCACCGTCGTTGGCGTCGGCCAGGGCGTCGACCGACCATGTTCCCGCGTTGGCGTTGGCCAGGTCCACCGGGTCGTCGCTGCCGGGAGCCAGGTGGGCGTTGACGGTGAAGTGGGTCGTGCAGGCCGTCGCGGTCTCGCAGAACGCGTCGGCGCCGTACCAGCCGCCGTGCGGCCCCTTCAGGTCCACGTCGACGAACGCCAGGCCCGAGTCGTCGGATCCGGTGACCGTCACCGGGAAGACAACGTTGTGCGTGATCCCCACGATGACGTCGTGACCGGAGTTGACGGTGGCTCCGCTGACCACGGGAGCGCTGAGCGCGGTCCCGTCGGCGGCGTCGGCCGTCGCCCCGGCCCCCGCCAGCAGAACGGCGACGACCCCCACCACGACCCCGCGGCTCGCCATGCCTTGTCTGTCGCTGAATGGTGCGACGAAGCGGCTCATGAATCCTCCCCAGGAACAACAGGCCCTGCTGCCGCACCTCATGAGCGGCAGCGACTGGCGGCGAACGCCGCGGACCGATGTGTCATCCCTTACGACCGCCGAACCGGCCCGATCGTTGTACCGCTCCCACCACGTCTCCGATCGGCCGCCGGAGGCCTGAGATCCGGTGCGCTACGAAGCCGCCGCGCGGGCGCGCAGCATCCGGGCCACGGCGTCCGAACGCTCCAGGAGCATGTTGCGGACCACCGGGGCCGCGTCATGAACCGCCTGCTGAGCCTTGTCGATGTAGGCGGCGTCGATGGCGTACGGGGGGAACAGGCGGCTGGTGAAGACCATCGCCGGGATCATGCCGCCCTGGTGCAGCCGGGGAAGCAGGTCGAGGTAGCGCTGGGTGTAGGGGGCCAGCAGCTCGTCCTGGGCCGGGCGCCAGAAGGCGGTCGCCACCTGGCCGACGGAGCTGACGGGAACGGCGCGGTCCACGGCGAGCCGCTGCCAGACCTCGGCCTTCGCGGCGGGGTCGGGCAGGGCCGCCCGTACCGTGAGGGCGCGCACCCAGGCGTCGGGGTCGGGGTCGCGCTCCAGCAGGGCGGCGGACCCGGACGCCACCTGGCCGCCCAGTTCCGCCTCGCGGACCAGCGCGCGCCAGAGCAGGTCCACGTCGTCGCCCGCCTGGGTACGCAGCCAGGCCAGGTCGTCGGCGTCGGCGGCGGTGCGGGCCAGACCGCGCAGCGCGACCTGGCGGCGGCCCGGGTCCTCGGCCAGGCGCCGGCAGGCCGCGGCCACCTGGGCGGTCAGCGCGGCGCGTTCGGCGGGCGGGGCCCACAGTTCGGCGATGTCCGCGGCGAGTGTCAGGTACGGCTCGATCACGGCGTCGGACGTCTCGGCGGTCAGCACCGCCGTGAGGCACCGCCCGGCTTCCGCCGCCGTTGCCTCGCCGTTGGTCAGCATGTCCCAGACGGTCGCGGCGGCGACGCCCCGGGAGATGGCCGAGGGCAGCCGGGCCGCCGTACCGAGGAGGGCGTCCCCGCTCGCCGGGTCGGGACGGGTGGTGGCGAAGGTGAGGTCGTCGTCGTTCGCCAGCAGGAACTCCGCCGCGGGCGGCAGGCCGGTGATCGGGGTACGCGGCTGCGTCACCTCGACCCGTACCAGCGCCGTGCGCTCGAGGTCCTCACCGTCGCGGGCGTAGGCGCCCACCGCGACGACCTGCGGGCGCGGCGTGCCGGCGGCCACCAGCGTGACGCTCTCACCGTCCCGTTCCAGGCGGAAGCGGTCGGTGCCCGCCGTCGCGAGCCAGGCCGTGCGCCAGGCGTCCAGGTCGCGCCCGCCGGCCTTCGCGAGCGCCTCGATGAGGTCCTGGAGGGTGGTGTTGCCCCAGGCGTGGCGGGCGAAGTAGGCCGCCATGCCGGCGGTGAAGCTCTCCTCGCCCACGTACGTCATGAGCTGCTGAAGGACGGAGGCGCCCTTGGGGTAGGTGATGTTGTCGAAGATCGACGCGGCCTGGGCGACGTCGTGGATGGGCTGGTGGATGGGGTGGGAGACGGGGCCCTGGTCGGCGAGGTACGCCTTGAGCTTGTCGCCCACCAGGTGGCCGGCCCACGCGTCGGTGTACCGGCTGGCGCGCTCGGCGGCCCAGTGGCAGGCGAACTCCGCGAACGCCTCGTTCAGCCAGAGGTCGTCCCACCAGCGCATGGTGACGATGTTGCCGAACCACATGTGCGCCATCTCGTGCAGCAGCACCTTGGCGAACAGCTCCCGTTCGGCGGGCGTCGGCTCCGCCCGCCGCAGGAACGCGTCGGACCAGGTCACGCAGCCGTAGTTCTCCATCGCCCCGCCGAACTCGGGCATGAACACCTGGTCGTACTTGCGCTGCGGGAAGGGCATCGCGAACGCCTCGCCGTAGAAGGCGAGTCCCTGACGGGTGAGGGTGAAGATCTCCTCGGCGTCGCGGTCGAGGACCTCGGCGAGCGAGCGGCGGGCGTACAGGCCCAGGTCGTGGCCGTCGGCCTGGCAGCGGATCTCCTGGAAGGGGCCCGCGTTGACGACCGTGTTGTACACGGACAGGGGCGGGGTGTCGGCGAAGGTCCAGCGGCGGGCCGCCGCCAGTTCCTCGACGCGCGCCGCCGCGGAGTTGCTGGTGACGGTCCAGGTGGGCGGGGCGGTGACGGTGAAGGCGTGCGGGGCCTTCAGATCGGGCTGGTCGAAACAGGCCCAGACGAAGCGGGCCTCGTCCGGTTCGAAGCTCATCCACACGTAGACCTCGCCGTCCGCGGGGTCGACCGCCCGGTGCACGCCCTCGCCGGTGGCCGTGTCGGCCTGCACGCTCTCCACGCGCAGCACGTTGTGCGCGGCGAGGCCGGGCAGCCGGATGCGGCCGTCCCCGGCGGGGGTGAGCGCGGCGCCGTTCAGGGTGGCGCTCAGCACGTCGGCGGCGCAGTCCACGAACGTCTCCGCGCCCGGCTCACGGCAGGTGAACGTCACGGTGGACACGCACCGGACCTCGGGACCGTCGGGCAGGGCGGTGAGGTCGATGTCCACGTCGTACCGCTCGACCGTCAGCAGCGCCGCCCGGCGCTCGGCTTCGGTACGGGTCAGGCTCCGGGTCCCCATGCGTCCGTCCTCCCTCGTCACAGGTCGCGCGTCAGCCTACGACGGAGTGCGTCGGCGAACACGGGCTTTTTCCCCGGCCGCCGGAGGAGGGAGTCAGCGGCCGCCGGAGGAGGAGTCCGCGGCCGTCCGAGGAGGGGTGCGCGGCCGTCGGAGGTGGCGTGGGGCCGTCAGTCCTGGTGGAGCATGGTCTCCAGGGCCGCGACGGCGTGCGAGCGGTGCTCGTCGAGGAGTCGTACCGCTCGCTCGGGATCCCCGCCGCGCAGGGCGTCCAGGATCGTGCGGTGCTCCTTCACGACGTGGTCACGGTTGGCGGGCTCGCCGTAGTAGAGGGAGCGGTAGGCGTCCGTGGCGTCCCAGAGGGTGGTGATGAGCCTGGCCAGTCGTGGCATGCCGGCGGTTTCGTAGAGGGCGAAGTGGAAGCGGCGGTTGGCGGCTGTCATGGCGGACACGTCGCCCGCCGCGGCTGCCTGTTCGACCTCGTGCTGGACCGCTTCGAGGGCCGCGAGGGCCGGCCCGTCCAGGTGCTCGGACGCCTGGCGGACGGCTTCGGCCTCCAGGAGTTGCCGGATGCGGTACACCTCGCGCAGGTCCGCGAGGGACAACTCGGCGACGAAGTAGCCCCGGTGTGCCTCGTGGACGACCAGGCCCTCGGCTTCCAGGCTCTTCAGTGCTTCACGCAACGGCAGGCGGCTGACGCCGAGTTGTTCGGCGAGGGCCTCCTGCCGGATGGGGGCGCCGGGTCCCAGCTGCCCGCTGGTGATGGCCCGGCGCACCTCTGCCAGCACGAACTGCTGGGCGGTCGGCGGGCGCCGCCGGTGCGTGGGGCTGGTCATGGCGGGATGTCTCCCCTGCGCGGAAGGGCGGGTCGGCGGGTGGGTCGGCTGGTGGGTCGGCTGGTGGGCGCGTTCATCCTAGACGAGTAAGTCCTATGTCCTGGGCTGACGATCAGGCGTGAACAGAGGGTGTTCAAGATCATGTTGTGACGCAAGATCTGAACACCCTCT
>NZ_JBIRUY010000067.1:0-21467 GCF_044335305.1 Streptomyces sp. NPDC020490
GCCCCTCAAACGAGCCGAACACCGCAACCTGCCGCCACCAGCCACGGCAGTCCTCACGATCTCCAGACCACACACCACCTAAGTCACCGGCATTGCGTCTAGCCCGGCCCGCTGCGCCGCCAGCTCGGCGGCGGCCAGGGCGCACGCCCCGACGCAGGCCCGGGCCAGCTCCCGCACCGGCAGACGGGCTTCGAGCGGGCCGGGGCGCACGACGGTCGAGGCACGCGAGAGGAGGGCGGGGTCGCCGCCCAGCGCGCTCCAGGCGAACATGATGTCAGTCATGACTCAACTATGCATTATTGATTCAATCAACATATAGCCTCGCTGAGTCAAGTGCCGGAGTTCCCGAGCGGGGCCTGCGCCCGAACGGGGCCTGCGCCCGAGCGGGCCCGGAGTGCCCGAGCGGGCCCGGAGTGCCCGAGCGGGCCCGGAGTGCCCGAGCGGGCCCGGAGTGCCCGAGCGGGCCCGGAGCGCGCGAAAGGGGCCGGACGTTCCCGTCCGGCCCCTTCACCCCGCGCCGCCATCCGGCTCGGGAACCCGGAGGGCCGAAGCCCCCCGGGGAAGCGGGTTACTTCACCGCGCGCAGCGCGTTGACGACACCGAAGCCGTAGAACCCGTTGACGCGCTTGCCGCCCACGCAGGTCGCGTCCACCACGCCGTCGCCGTTGCCGTCGTACGGCTCCGTCGGGCAGCCCGGGTTGTCCGCCTGCGCCTTCAGCAGCGCCTGCAGCTGGGCCGGGGTCGCCCACGGGTGCGTCGACTTCAGCAGCGCGGCGACGGCCGCGACGTGCGGCGAGGCCATCGAGGTGCCCTGCAGGAAGCCGTACTCGTTGTTCGGCATCGTGGAGAGGATGCGGCCGTTCTTCGACGGCGTGTCCGGGATCTGGTACTTGTCGCCGCCCGGACCCGCGACGTCGACGACGCCGTCACCGTAGCTGGAGTAGTACGACTTGGTGCCCTTGACGCCCGTCGCGCTGACCGTGACGACGCCCGGAAGCTGGGTCGGCACGTCGAAGCACTCGTGCGGGTCGACCGTCCGGGTCACGGCGGTCGAGTCGTCGGGGCTGGAGTCGTCGACCAGGGCGTCGGAGTCCAGGTCGTCGTTGGAGTTGCCCGCGGAGGCCACGTTGAGGGTGCCCTTGCTCCGCGCGTAGAGCTGCGCCCTGTTGACCGCGTCGACGATGGCCCGCTGGTCGGGGTCGTCCATGCAGTTGTACAGCCACGGGTCGACGTAGTAGCTGTTGTTCGTGACCTCGACGCCGTGGTCGGCGGCGAACACGAAGGCGCACACGACGCTCTCCGGGAAGAACAGCGAGTTCTCGTCCGGCTGCGCCACGGTGATGCTCGCGACCTTCACGCCGGGCGCCACGCCCGCGACGCCGATGCCGTTGCGGGCCGCGGCGATCTCGCCCGCCACGTGCGTGCCGTGGTAGTGGTCGGCGTCCACCGGACGCCAGGAGCCGTACGTCGTGTCCGCCTTGCCGCTGACGCAGTTCGCGGACTGCGCGGCGGAGAAGTTCGGCGCGATGTCGGGGTGGGTGTCGTCGACGCCGGTGTCGATCACCGCGACGGTCACCTTCTTGCTGCCCGGGTTGATCTCGGCCGCCTTGTCGGCGCCGATCGCCCGCAGGTCCCACTGGTCGGCCTCCAGGGGCTCCTCTCCGGCCGCGGCGCTGCCCGCGACCTTCGCGGCCTCCGCCTTGGAGAGGTACTGCACGGCGCCCTCGTCCGTCGTCCCCGCCGCGGTGACCGGCGAGGTGCGCGAGGCGCCCGCCGACTGCACGCCGCGGACCTTGCGTATCTGCTGGGCGAAGTCGGGGTTCGCGGAGTGGGCGACGATCACGCCTATCTTGTCGTAGGCCACGACCACGGTGCCGCCGGCCGCGGTGATCGCGTTCTTGACCGACTCGATCGTGTGATGGTCGGTCTTGGTGTTAACGAGGTACGCGTAGGTCTCCGCGTCTGCTGCCTGAGCCGTCGACTCCGCCCGCGGGGCGGCCTGGGCCGCAGCCGGCAGGAAGCCGAGCGAGGCGGTCAGGGACAGCACGACCGGCACCGCGAGAGCGAGCCGGCGTCTTGAACGCAGATGAGCCATGGGGTCTCCACATCATCCTGAAACAGAACCGCCCGAGACACAGGTGCTGCTCGGGCAGGTACATGACGGGTGGTGCAGAGCCGAAACTATCTTCCGCAGTCGTTGGCCAGCAATGACTTACCCCAGGTGACTTCGGAAAGAACGGAAGGGGTTTGAACCCGTCCTCGCGCCGCGCCGTGCCCTTGGACAGGGAACGCGAGGACACTCGCGCCCGGTCCCCGTCACCACCCGCAACGCGAGGAGACTTCGTGGCCACCGACGCACCGCCCCCCTCGAAAACTGAAGACCGGCTCCCGTCCACCGCGGAGTTCGAGGAGGTGCAGAAGAGCGCGGAGTTCGCCGAACTGCGCCGCTCCCACCGCTCGTTCGCCTTCCCGCTGACGATCGCCTTCATCGTCTGGTACCTGCTGTACGTCCTGCTGTCCAACTACGCGGGCGACTTCATGGGCACCAAGGTGGCCGGCAACATCAACGTCGCCCTCGTGCTGGGGCTCGCCCAGTTCCTCACCACGTTCCTCATCGCCTGGTGGTACTCGCGGCACGCCGCCGCGAAGCTCGACCCCAAGGCGCAGGCGATCAAGTCCCGGATGGAGAACGGCGAATGAGCCACGCACAGACCACCCTGCTGGCTGCCGGAGCGGCCAGCGAGCACCGGACCCTGATCATCAGCCTGTTCTCGGTGTTCGTCCTCGCGACCCTCGTCATCACCGTCTGGGCCGGCCGCCAGACCAAGGACGCCGCCGACTTCTACGCCGGCGGACGGCAGTTCACCGCCTTCCAGAACGGCCTCGCCGTCTCCGGCGACTACATGTCCGCGGCCTCCTTCCTCGGCATCGCCGGCGCCATCGCGCTGTTCGGCTACGACGGCTTCCTGTACTCCATCGGCTTCCTGGTCGCCTGGCTGGTCGCCCTGCTGCTGGTCGCCGAGCCGCTGCGCAACTCGGGCCGGTACACCATGGGCGACGTCCTCGCCTACCGCATGCGCCAGCGCCCGGTCCGCACCGCCGCCGGCACCTCCACGATCGTCGTGTCGATCTTCTACCTGCTCGCGCAGATGGCGGGCGCGGGCGTGCTGGTCTCGCTGCTGCTCGGCATCACCAGCGACGGCGGGAAGATCGCCATCGTCGCCCTGGTCGGCGTCCTGATGATCGTCTACGTCACCATCGGCGGCATGAAGGGCACCACCTGGGTCCAGATGGTCAAGGCCGTGCTGCTGATCATCGGCGCCCTGCTGCTGACCTTCCTGGTGATGCTCAAGTTCGACTTCAACATCTCCGACCTGCTCGGCAAGGCCGCCGAGAACAGCGGCAAGGGCTCCGCCTTCCTCGAACCCGGCCTGAAGTACGGTGCCACCTCGACCACCAAGCTGGACTTCATCTCGCTCGGCATCGCCCTGGTCCTGGGCACCGCGGGCCTGCCGCACATCCTGATCCGCTTCTACACGGTGCCCACCGCCAAGGCCGCCCGGAAGTCCGTGAACTGGGCGATCGGCCTCATCGGCGCCTTCTACCTGATGACCCTCGCGCTCGGCTTCGGCGCCGCCGCGCTCATCAAGCCGGACGAGATCATCACCTCCAACAAGGCCGGCAACACCGCGGCACCGCTCCTCGCCCTGCACCTGGGCGGAGTCGACTCCAACTGGGGCGCCGTCCTGCTCGCCTCCATCTCGGCGGTCGCCTTCGCCACCATCCTCGCGGTCGTCGCGGGCCTGACCCTGGCCTCCTCCTCGTCGTTCGCCCACGACATCTACGCCAACGTCATCAAGAAGGGCCAGGCCAGCGAGAAGCAGGAGGTCACCGCGGCCCGCTGGGCGACCGTCGCCATCGGCGCCGTCTCGATCTTCCTGGGCGCCCTGGCCCGCGACCTGAACGTGGCCGGCCTGGTGGCCCTGGCGTTCGCGGTCGCCGCCTCCGCCAACCTGCCGACGATCCTCTACAGCCTCTTCTGGAAGCGCTTCACCACCCAGGGAGCCCTGTGGTCGATCTACGGCGGCCTGGTCACCGCGGTCGGCCTGGTGCTGTTCTCGCCGGTCGTCTCCGGCAAGGCGACGTCGATGTTCCCGGACGTCGACTTCCACTGGTTCCCGCTGGAGAACCCCGGCCTGGTCTCCATCCCGGTCGGCTTCCTGCTCGGCGTCATCGGCACCTACCTGTCCAAGGAGGAGCCGGACGCGGGCAAGTACGCCGAGCTCGAGGTGCGGTCCCTCACCGGCACCGGCGCCCACTGACCCGCCCGCCGGCAACCCCCTGAGCGGCCGCGTCGCAGGAACCCTGCGGCGCGGCCGCGTGCTGTCCCGGGGAAGGAGCACCCCGTTCCTGGGACCGAGCTCCCCGTTCCTGGGACGGGGCACCGTCGATGTCGGTGCCGTCGCGTACGCTCGCAACTGACGCAGAACGACCGATCCGCCACGAGGGAGGGGGCCCACGTGCTCATCGACACCTACGGCCGGGTGGCCACCGACCTGAGGGTCTCGCTGACCGACCGGTGCAACCTGCGGTGCACCTACTGCATGCCCGAGGAGGGCCTGCAGTGGCTGGCGAAGCCCGACCTGCTCACGGACGACGAGATCGTCCGCCTGATCGGCATCGCCGTCACCTCCCTGGGCATCGAGGAGGTGCGTTTCACCGGCGGCGAGCCCCTGCTGCGTCCCGGGCTGGTGGGGATCGTCGAGCGCGTCGCCGCCCTGGACCCGCGCCCCCAGACGTCCCTCACCACCAACGGCATCGGCCTGAAGCGCACCGCGCCGGCCCTGAAGGCGGCGGGCCTGGACCGGGTGAACGTCTCGCTGGACACCCTCCGCCCGGACGTCTTCAAGGCACTCACCCGCCGCGACCGCCACCAGGACGTCATCGAGGGCCTGCACGCCGCCCGCGAGGCGGGCCTGACCCCGGTCAAGGTCAACTCCGTCCTGATGCCCGGACTGAACGACGACGAGGCCCCCGACCTGCTGGCCTGGGCCGTCGAGCACGACTACGAGCTGCGCTTCATCGAGCAGATGCCCCTGGACGCGCAGCACGGCTGGAAGCGCGAGGGCATGGTCACCGCCGGCGACATCCTCGCCTCCCTGCGCACCCGCTTCGAGCTGACCCCGGAGGGCTCCGACGCGCGCGGCTCGGCGCCCGCGGAGCGGTGGCTCGTGGACGGCGGCCCGCAGCGCGTCGGCGTCATCGCCTCCGTCACCCGCCCGTTCTGCGCGGCCTGCGACCGCACCCGCCTCACCGCCGACGGCCAGATACGCACCTGCCTGTTCGCCACCGAGGAGACGGACCTGCGCGCCGCCCTGCGCTCCGGCGCCCCCGACGAGGAGATCGCCCGCATCTGGCGGCTGGCGATGTGGGGCAAGAAGGCCGGCGCGGGCCTGGACGACCCGTCCTTCGAACAGCCCGAGCGGCCGATGTCGGCGATCGGCGGCTAGGCCCGGCCGTCGGACCCTTCGGGCGCCTGCCAGTCCTGGAGTCTCACGACGTCCTTCAGGAACCCCCGCACGCCCAGGAACTGCGACAGGTGCTCGCGGTGCTCCTCGCACGCGAGCCATGTCTTGCGGCGTTCCGGCGTGTGGATCTTCGGGTTGTTCCACGCCAGCACCCACACGGCGTCGGCACGGCAGCCCTTGGCAGAACAGATGGCGTCACTCACGGATCAGTCTCTCCACCGCTTCGTCCCGCAACAGCGGCGAACAAGGCGACGCCGAGCAGCCACGGGGGGAGCTGCCCGGCGTCGGTCTGTCGCTCCGACGGGGGATGCGGAGCGCCTACGAAGTATGTCATGGGTCACCGGTCGCCCGGCACTGGAACAACATGATTGATCTGAGGTTTTCTTGAGCTTGGCGCCAAGTCGACCCCCCGGCCGCCGCCCTGCCGCCGGGGTCAGGTCCGCTCGTGCGGCCCGCTTCGTTCTCCCGGCGCGGGCCCGGCCGCGACATCTTCCGGATCGGGTTCCGTGAAACCGTCGTTCGTCCGCGGCGGCGCGACCATCGGACGCACCGGAGCGGTCAGGAACGTCGACGGCAGGGACGGCGCGTTCTCGCGCCCGGCGTTCGCGACCACCACCGCGATGTAGGGCAGAACCGCCCCGAGCACCAGCGCCACGATGGCGACCGGCCGCTCAACGTTCCACAGGCAGGCCGCGAGGATCACCGACACCGTACGGATCGACATCGAGATCACGTACCGGCGCTGCCGCCCGCGCACGTCCTCCTGGAGGCCGGTCCGGGCTCCGGTGATCCGGAACACCTGGACGTTGCCGCCGCCGCGCTGCTTCCGCATCACATTCCACCATCCGCCCGTCTCGGACTTCTCCACACCCCGGGACCGGACCGCTCCGTCGGGGAAAAACAGCCCGGACACGTCCACGTTACGCCGCGTCCACGCCGCCCACGAGACCGGGTCCCCTCCCCGCCTGCGCGGACGCCCTCGGCCCCGGCACGTACGGCCGTCCCCGACATGCGCCGTACGCCGTACGGCCGGACACTCGACGTACCGCTCACGTCGAGTCGTCGTCGAGCCGTAGCAGGAGGCTGCCATGGGGTGGTTGTGGGCGATCATCGTGGGATTCGTGCTGGGCCTGATCGCGAAGGCGATCCTCCCCGGCAAGCAGCACAGTCCCCTGTGGCTGACGACGATCTTCGGCATGCTGGGCGCGATCGTCGGCAACGCCGTCGCCCGCGCGTTCGGCGTCGAGGCGACCCCCGGCGTCGACTGGACCCGCCACATCTTCCAGGTGATCGCCGCGGTCATCCTCGTCGCCGTGGGCGACATGCTCTACATGGCGACCCTGGGCAAGCGAAAGGAACGCGCGTGAGGTGAACGCCTCACCGGCCCCCGGGAACGCACCCGCCGGCCCCGGGAACGCGCGTGGCGGGCCGCGGCCCCGGCCGCGACCCGCCCATGTCCCGCGCCGTAGCGGCGCTCAGGCCCCGGTCACCTCGACGGCGGCCAGATTCCGCTTGCCCCGCCGCAGCACCAGCCACCTGCCGTGGATCAGGTCCTCCTCGGCGGGGACGGCGTCCTCACCGGCGACCTTCACGTTGTTCAGGTAGGCGCCGCCCTCCTTGACCGTGCGCCGCGCCGCCGACTTGCTGGCCACCAGGCCGCTCTCCGCGAACAGGTCGACGACCGGACCGAGCGTGGCGACCTTGATGTGCGGCACCTCGGACAGGGCCGCCGCCAGCGTCCGCTCGTCCAGCTCCGCCAGCTCGCCCTGGCCGAAGAGGGCCTTCGACGCGGCGACGACGGCGGCGGTCTGGTCGGCGCCGTGCACCAGCGTCGTCAGCTCCTCGGCCAGCGCCCGCTGCGCGGCACGGGCCTGCGGCCGCTCCTGGGTCTGCCGCTCCAGCTCCTCGATCTCCTCGTGGGACCGGAAGCTGAAGATGCGCAGGAAGTTCGACACGTCCCGGTCGTCGGCGTTCAGCCAGAACTGGTAGAAGGCATACGGCGTGGTCAGCTCCGGGTCGAGCCACACCGTGCCGGACTCGGTCTTGCCGAACTTGGTGCCGTCCGCCTTGGTGATCAGCGGGGTGGCCAGGGCGTGCACCGAGGCGTGCGGCTCCACCTTGTGGATCAGGTCGGCGCCCGCGGTGAGGTTGCCCCACTGGTCGCTGCCGCCGGTCTGCAGCGTGCAGCCGTAGCGCCGGTACAGCTCCAGGAAGTCCATGCCCTGCAGGATCTGGTAGCTGAACTCGGTGTAGCTGATGCCCGCGTCGGAGTTGAGCCGCCGGGCGACGGCCTCCTTCGCGATCATCTTGTTGACCCGGAAGTGCTTGCCGACGTCCCGCAGGAACTCGATGGCCGACAGGCCCTGGGTCCAGTCCAGGTTGTTGACCATCAGCGCGGCGTTCGGCCCGTCGAAGTCCAGGAACCGCTCGATCTGGCCGCGCAGTCGCGTCACCCAGCCGGCCACCACCTCCGGATCGTTGAGCGTGCGCTCCGCGGTCGGCTTCGGGTCGCCGATCAGGCCCGTGGCGCCCCCGACCAGGCCCAGCGGGCGGTTGCCCGCCTGCTGGATCCGGCGCAGCGTGAGGATCTGCACGAGGTTGCCGAGGTGCAGGCTGGGCGCGGTCGGGTCGAAGCCGCAATAGAACGTGACGGGGCCGTCCGCGAACGCCTTGCGCAGTGCGTCCTCGTCAGTGGAGAGGGCGATCAGCCCGCGCCACTTCAGCTCGTCGACGATGTCCGTCACGGTTCTCGTGTCTCCTCGAGTGGGCTCGTAATCAGGTACGAGGTTATACGCCCTGGCTGACAGAGCTCATATTGAAGTCCGGCACCCGCAGCGCCGGCATCGCGGCCCTGGTGAACCAGTCGCTCCACTCCCTGGGCAGCGTCTTCTCGGTACGCCCGGCCTCGGTGGCCCGGGCCAGCAGGTCCACCGGCGACTCGTTGAACCGGAAGTTGTTCACCTCGCCGGTGACCTCGCCGTTCTCGACGAGGTAGACGCCGTCCCTGGTCAGACCGGTCAGCAGCAGGGTGGCCGGGTCGACCTCGCGGATGTACCACAGGCAGGTCAGCAGCAGGCCGCGCTCGGTCGTCGCGACCATCTCCTCCAGGGAACGGTCGTCGCCGCCGTCCAGGATCAGGTTGTCGATCGCCGGAGCCACCGGCAGCCCGGTCACGGCCGCGGTGTGCCGGGTGGTCGTCAGGTGCGCCAGCTCGCCCCGGCGCATCCAGTCGGTGGCCGTGAGCGGCAGGCCGTTGTCGAACACCGACTGGTCGCCGCTGGAGGAGTGCGCGATCACGAACGGCGCCGACTCCAGGCCCGGCTCGTCCGGGTTGCTGCGCAGCGTCAGCGGCAGCTCGGCCAGCCTGTCGCCCACGCGGGTGCCGCCGCCCGGCCGGGAGAACACCGTGCGGCCCTCGTCCGCGTCCCGGCCCGACGCCGACCACATCTGGTAGATCAGCAGGTCGGCGACCGCGGTCGGCGGCAGCAGCGTCTCGTACCGTCCGGCGGGCAGCTCGATCCGCCGCTCGGCCCAGCCGAGCCGGACGGCGAGCTCCGCGTCCAGCGCGGCCGGGTCGACGTCCTTGAAGTCGCGGGTGGAGCGGCCGGCCCACGCCGAGCGCGTACGGTCGGGGGACTTGGCGTTCAGCTCCAGGGTGCCGTTGGGCTGGTCGTGGCGCAGGCGCAGACCGGTCGACGTGCCGACGTAGCTGGAGACCAGCTCGTGGTTGGCGAAGCCGTACAGCTCGCGGCCGCCCGCACGCGCGCGTGCGAACGCCTCGCCGAGCGCCGGGGCGAAGTCGGCGAACACCGCGGAGGTGGTCTCCGCGGGCGCCGCCGTGAACTCGGGCGACCGGTCGACGCCGTTCACCAGCGGCTGCGCGTCCTCGGCCGGTCCCGCGCCCCGGGCCGCGGCCTCGGCGGCCCGCACCAGCGGCTCCAGCTCGTCCACGGTCACGGCCGCCCGGGAGACGACGCCGGAGGCCGTGCCCTGCTTGCCGTCGACGGTCGCGATCACGGTGAGCGTGCGCCCGCGCGTGACGCCGTTCGTGGTGAGCGCGTTGCCCGCCCAGCGCAGGTTGGCGGTCGACCGCTCGTCGGCGATCACCACACAGCCGTCCGCGGTGGACAGTTCGAGGGCCCGCTCGACGACCTCGTGCGGCTTGTGCGCCTTGTCAGTGCGGGCACTCATCGACCGGCCTCCTGCGTGGTGTTGAGGATGTTGACGCCCCTGAAGAGGCCCGACGGGCAAGCCGTGCGGGACGGCGGCGACCTGCCCGGCCGGACCTGATGCCGGGCCGTGGATCAACGCAGAGACTACCCAGCGGGTGTGCGTACGGAGAGCGCAATTCTCTCACTGCGGCGGAGACGGTCCGCGGTCTGTCCGTCCCGCGCCCGTCCCGGAGAGACACGACCACGCGATGGCGCAGCTCGCCACGCCGGCGAGCAGACCGATCAGCGTGTCCGGCCCCGGGTCCCCGGCGACGACCGCCTTCAGGAAGGCCACGGCGACGGCCAGTTCGCCGGCGCCGAGCACGATGAGCCAGCCCGCGCGCAGGGCGCGGGGCGTCCCCGCCCTGACCCGCGCCGAGCCCAGCAGGGCGGCTCCGCCGGTCATGGCGAGCAGCGCCACGGCGACCACCGCCGCGTACAGCGCGGTGCCGGAGCGGCTGGGACCGGTGTGGTCGATCCCGGCGGTGTCGGGCACCAGGAAAGTGAACGCGAACTCGAGCAGGGCCACGTACGCGACCTGGCCGAGCAGCAGTACGGGTGCCACCCGGCGGTGGAACACGGTCATGGTGTGTCGCTCCTCATGAGGCGGCCCCTGCCTCAGGAACGGCCCGACTCGCCCGTGGTGTTCAGGATGTTGACACTCCGGAACATCGCCGACGGGCAGCCGTGGGACACGGCGGCGACCTGGCCGGGCTGCGCCTTCCCGCAGTTGAAGGCCCCTCCCAGCACGTAGGTCTGGGGTCCTCCCACAGCCTCCATGGAGCCCCAGAACTCGGGGGTGACCCCCTGATAGGCGAAGTCCCGGAGCTGCCCTTCGAGGCGGCCGTTGCGGATCATGTACGCCCGCTGGCCCGTGAACTGGAAGTTGTAGCGCTGCATGTCGATCGACCAGGACCGGTCCCCGACGACGTAGATCCCGCGGTCCACCCCGCCGATCAGGTCCTCCGTCGACATCCCGGCCGGGTCCGGCCGCAGCGACACGTTGGCCATGCGCTGCACCGGCACGTGCGCGGGGGAGTCGGCGTACGCGCAGCCGTTGGACCGCGCGAAACCGGTCAGCTTCGCGATGCGCCGGTCGAGCTGGTAGCCGACCAGGGTGCCGTCCTTGACCAGGTCCCAGGACTGCGCCTCGACACCCTCGTCGTCGTAGCCGACGGTCGCCAGGCCGTGCTCGGCGGTGCGGTCGCCGGTGACGTTCATCAGCTCGGAGCCGTAGCGGAGCTTGCCGAGCTGGTCGAAGGTGGCGAACGAGGTGCCGGCGTACGCGGCCTCGTAGCCGAGCGCGCGGTCCAGCTCGGTGGCGTGGCCGATGGACTCGTGGATGGTCAGCCACAGGTTGGAGGGGTCGACGACCAGGTCGTACAGGCCCGGCTCGACGCTCGGCGCCCGCATCTTCTCGGCCAGCAGCTCGGGGATCCGCTCCAGTTCCGACTCCCAGTCCCAGCCGGTGCCCCGCAGGTACTCCCAGCCGCGGCCCACGGGCGGCGCGAGGGTCCGCATCGAGTCGAACTCGCCGCTGGACTCGTCCACGGACACGGCGGTCAGCTGCGGGTGCAGCCGGACGCGCTGCTGGGTGGTCACGGTGCCCGCGGTGTCGGCGTAGAACTTGTTCTCGTGCACGGTGAGCAGGGAGGCGTCGACATGGTTGACGCCGTTCGCCGCCAGCAGCCGCGCGCTCCACTCCGCCAGCAGCCCGGACTTCTCCTCGTCGGGCACGGTGAACGGATCGATCTCGTACGACGAGACCCACGTCCGGTCGGCGTGCACGGGCTCGTCCGCCAGCTCCACGTGCTCGTCCGACTCCGCGGCCCGGATCACCTGGGCGGACAGCTTCGCCATCGCCACCGCCTGGGACGCCACCTTGGCGGCCGCGTCGAGCGTCAGGTCCACTCCCGACGCGAAGCCCCACGTGCCGCCGTGCACGACCCGCACCGCGTACCCCAGGTCGGTGGTGTCCGAGGAACCGGCCGGCTTGGCGTCCCGGAAGCGCCAGGAGGCGCTGCGCACCCGCTCGAACCGGAAGTCCGCGTGCTCCGCGCCCAGCGCACGCGCACGTGCCAGCGCGGCGTCCGCCAGGGGGCGTAGCGGGAGCGCCAGGAATGACTGATCGACTTCGTGCGGCACCGGTGGGATCCCTTCGGGCGCTTGCCTGTGGTGACCTTCGGAGGCAGTGAATCACGCACCACAACAGGCGGGCACGGAACCGACTTCCATGCCCGCCCGCGGACGTGATCAGTTCTCCGGGGACGAGTCCGCGGCGAGCGCGGTGAACGCGGCCCACGCGGCCGGCGTGACGACGAGAGGACGGACGCCCCGGTCCTTGGAGTCACGGACATGGACCGTGCCGGGACGCAGGGCGACCTCGACGCAGTTGTCGCCGTCTCCGCCGCTGTAACTGCTCTTGAACCAGTTCAGCTCAGGGGTGGGGCTCATAGCGCTCCTCGCATCCGTTCCAAGAGGTTCACCGTAGCCCGGCAGTCCAGGGCCTGTGAACGCAGCTTGCTGTAGCGCTGATGAAGGACGCTCACCTCTCGGGGATCGGCGATCAGGCTGCTCGACCGATGCCCCTCCGTGTAGCCGAACCACTGATGGCCGGGCGTCTCGGCCATGTACAGCTGACCATCCACTCCACAGTGGTCCTCCTGGTGCAGGGGCATGATCTGGATCTCGACGTTGGTCCGTTCTCCCAGGTCCAGCAGGTGGTCGAGGACAGCCCGGGTGACCGATGCGCCGCCGACCCGGCGCTCCAGGACGGCCTGTTCGATGATGAACGCGAAGGCGGTGTTCGGCCGCTCGGCCAGCAGTGCCTGGCGCTCGAGACGTGCCGACACCTTGTGGTCGATCTGCTCCTTGGAGTGCGGCGGAAGCTGACGCTCGAACACCGCTCTCGCGTACCGCTCCGGCTGCAACAACCCCGGAACCGCCCGGCACTCGTACGCGTAGAGGGAGATCGCCTCCTCCTCGATGCACGCCCACTGCCGGAACCACGACGCCAGCCCCGCCCGCCGCGTCAGACTCTTCGCCGCCGCGGTGAGGACCTTGAGGCCGACCGGCCCCAGCACCTCCGCCGCCCGCGCCGGCAGATCCGTCGGCGGGAACCGCTTGCCCTGCTCGATCTTGGCGACGTACGCGGCCGAGTACCCCACCCGCAGCGCGAACTCCTCCTGTGTCAGGCCGGATTCCTCCCGTAGCGCCTTCAGGACCGCGCCGAAGGTCTTGAGACTGTCGGAGAGTTCCGCTTCAGTACCATTGGTACCGCCTCCGCCGTGGTCCGCCGTCATCGCCGCGCGCCTCCCGTGCTCACGTTTCCGCGTCCTGCCGAACGCGGCCGGCCCACCCAGGGTCACGGTGAGTTACCCACCCAGTCCAGAGTGTGCACCGGTACAACCGGGTCTGTATCGGTGTCGTCCCTGTCGGCGAGGCGAACGGGGCCGGAACGCTGGCCCCATGTCAGCGTCACAAGCCCAAGAGGCCGTTACCGTAAGTGTGTTCGTGCAGCGGTTCTCCGCCACGCGCCGAGGGGCCCGCCTCGCCCGCAGACTGGCCGCGCACCGGCTCGACCTCTGGGGCGTCCCGTACGGCAGCCCGGCCTCCGACACCGTCGTGCTCGTCGTCGCGGAACTCGCGGCCAACGCGGTCCTGCACGGCCGCGTCCCCGGCCGCGACTTCGAACTGCGGCTGCGCTGCGACCGCGCCTCCGGAGTCGTACGCGTGGAGGTGGCCGACACCCACCCCGCGCAGCCGGACCCGCGGCGGCCGGGCGCGGACCCCGTGGACGCCGACGGTGGTAGGGGCCTGCTCCTCGTGGCGGCCGTGGCCGAGCGGTGGGGCGTCGACGGTCGCGGGGGACCGGGCAAGGCGGTATGGGCGGAGTGCGCCCTGCCTGAGGCTTCCGGGCGGACCGTCTGACGGGCGGCGGACGATGCCGGCGTGTTCACCGAGCCGACCCGTCGCACCACCCGCGCAGGTGATCACACCGGAAACCCCGGCGCCTCCGTCCCCGGCCGCGCTACGGTGCCCTCATGTCCAGCAAGCGCCACGCATCCGGCAAGAAGAAGACCCGTAACACCCGGCGGACGTCCCACGCCCGCCGCACCGCACCCCCGTCCGTCACTCCCGCCCAGGCGGCTCAGGAGTACGAGGGACTGGTGGAGCAGTACCCCGAGGACCGGGAGGAACTGCTCCGGGAAGCGGCCGACGCCTGGCGCGCCGCCGGCGAGCACGAGCGTGCGCTGAAGCTCTACGAGCGGCTGCTCGACCCGGAGTCGGGCGGTTGCCGGGAGCCGGACGTGGTGGACGCGTGGCGTATCGACACGCTCTGGGAGGCCGGGCGTGTGGAGGAGGCACGGGCGGCGGCCGCCGCCTTCCGCAAGCGGCATCCCCGGGACGCCGCCGCCTGGAGCCTTGTCGCCAACGTCTTCGAGTCCGCTGACGAGACGGCGACGGCCGCCGAGTGGTACACGACGGGCGTCACACATGCTCTCGGCGCCGGTGCCGCGGTGACGGCGGACGTGGTCCAGGACGCGGATGACTCGTTCGGCCTGGAGGAACTGCTCACCGGACGTCACCGGGTACGGCGCGTGCTCGGCGAGCCGCACGACGACTGGGACGACGTGGCCGACACCGTGCACGAACGGCGCGCGGCGCTCGTACTCGGCCGGGTGCGTCCACTGGACGAACTGCACGACCCGCTCCGCCTGAAGCGGCTGGCCGAGGGGGATCCCGCCGCCTTGCAGGCAGAGATGGAGGAGATCACCGCGGAACGGGACGAGGCGGCGGCGCTCTCGGGACCGCTGATGACGTGCGTCCTGTTCTGGCCGCCGGAGGAGTTCGCGCGGCTCCTGGAGCGCTGGCCGACGGTCGTTGACGCGTACGGCGATGACCACGCCGGTCATCTGCGGCAGGTCGAGCGCACCCTGCGGGAGCTGTCGGACCAGGGCGGCACGCGTCTGGCGGTCGGCCGGGCGACGGTGAGCGGTCTGGAGGCTGACGCCCGCGAAACCGGCGGGTCCCCCGACACACCGGCCGCACGGTCCCGCTACGCGGCGGAACTGGCCCGCAGGGGAGAGGCGACCGACTGGCCCCCGCCGCGCAACGGCCGGTGCTGGTGCGGGTCGGAGCGCAAGTACAAGAAGTGCTGCGGAAATCCCGCGATCGGGTGAACGCCGAGCCGGGCTGTCACCGAGCACTGTAGGTACGCTTGGGGAGTTGTAGGCACAATCGGGGTGGCAGTCAGGAGTCCTTCATGAGCACCGTCTCCGTCCGCGAGTTTTCGTACAACCCCAGCGCTGTCTTCGCTCGTGTCGAGAAGGGCGAGGCGATCCAGGTCACCCGGCACGGCAAGGTCATCGCCATACTGTCTCCGGCCGGCGGGCCCATGGAGCGGTACGCGCACTTGGTGGCACAAGGAAAGATCAAGCTGAAGCCGGTCACGGCTGCTGACCGGCACAGCATGCCGCACTACGAGGTGCCGGACGAGGCCGATCCCCTGGCCCTGCTCCTGGCGGAGCGTGCGGAGGACGACCGTTGATCTACATGGACACATCGGCGCTGGTCACATGGATGACTCGCCGTAATCACTGGACCGACTTGGACGCCTTCCTGCAGCAACGAGTCACGGAGCCGCTCGCCACGAGCACGCTCGGTTTCGTCGAGACCGTACGGACTCTGGACCTCATGGGGCACTTTCCGAAGACGATGGAGGATCTGGATGCCCGGATCACCGAAATCCTCCTCACCCGAGAGGTGCGTGACGGGGCGGCCCTGCTGGTCGGACGTCTCAGGACGCTGGACGCGATTCACGTGGCGAGCGCACTGTCGCTGCGGGACGACCTGAGCGCCATGGTGACGTACGACCGCAGAATGCTGGAGACGGCTCGCGCAGAGGGCTTGCCCGCCCACGCCCCCGGAATGCCGGACTGACCACAGAGCGTCTCCGGGCCGCCCCGACTGTAGGGATCCGACAGGGCGTGGCCCGAGCCACTGTGGATGCCCCAATGTCCCCGGCCGGGGCCGGACCGATAGGTTTTCCGAGAAGCCGCCTGCCATCCAGGTGTCCGGGCGGGGGTATCAGAACGTTATCGAAAGGGTGATCCGTTGAGCCGCTCGGTTCTCGTCACCGGAGGCAACCGGGGCATCGGCCTCGCCATCGCCCGCGCTTTCGCCGACGCCGGCGACAAGGTTGCGATCACGTACCGGTCGGGTGAGCCGCCGGCCGGCTTCCTCGCCGTCAAGTGCGACATCACCGACACCGAGCAGGTGGAGCAGGCCTACAAGGAGATCGAGGCCGAGCACGGCCCGGTCGAGATCCTCGTGGCCAACGCCGGCGTCACCAAGGACCAGCTCCTGATGCGCATGACCGAGGAGGACTTCACCTCGGTCATCGACACCAACCTCACCGGCGCCTTCCGCGTCGTCAAGCGCGCCAACCGCGGCATGCTGCGCGCCAAGAAGGGCCGTGTCGTCCTGATCTCGTCGGTCGTCGGTCTCTACGGCGGCCCCGGCCAGGCCAACTACGCCGCGTCCAAGGCCGCCCTGGTCGGCTTCGCGCGCTCGCTCGCCCGGGAACTGGGCTCGCGCAACATCACCTTCAACGTCGTCGCGCCCGGCTTCGTCGACACCGACATGACCAAGGTGCTCACCGACGAGCAGCGGGCCGCGATCGTGTCCCAGGTGCCGCTCGGACGCTACGCGCAGCCGGAGGAGGTGGCCGCGACGGTGCGGTTCCTCGCCTCGGACGACGCCTCGTACATCACTGGAGCCGTCATCCCCGTTGACGGCGGACTGGGAATGGGTCACTGAACACCATGAGCGGAATTCTCGAGGGCAAGCGCGTCCTGATCACGGGTGTGCTGACGGAGTCCTCCATCGCCTTCCACACCGCCAAGCTCGCCCAGGAGCAGGGCGCCGAGATCATCCTGACCGCGTTCCCGCGGCCCACCCTGACCGAGCGCATCGCCAAGAAGCTGCCGAAGCCCACCAAGGTCATCGAGCTCGACGTCACCAACGACGCGCACCTGGCCCGGCTGGCCGACGTCGTCGGGGAGGAGCTCGGCGGGCTCGACGGCGTCGTGCACTCCATCGGCTTCGCCCCGCAGGACGCGCTCGGCGGCAACTTCCTCAACACGCCGTTCGAGTCCGTGGCCACCGCCATGCACGTCTCGGCGTTCTCCCTGAAGTCGCTGACGATGGCCTGCCTGCCGCTGATGCAGAACGGCGGCTCGGTCGTCGGTCTCACCTTCGACGCGCAGTTCGCCTGGCCGCAGTACGACTGGATGGGCCCGGCCAAGGCCGCCCTCGAGGCGACCAGCCGCTACATGGCGCGCGACCTGGGCAAGCAGAACATCCGCTGCAACCTCATCTCGGCGGGCCCCCTCGGCTCCATGGCCGCCAAGTCCATCCCCGGCTTCAGCGAGCTGGCCTCGGTGTGGGACAGCCGCTCCCCGCTGGAGTGGGACCTGAAGGACCCCGAGCCGGCCGGCCGCGGTGTCGTCGCCCTGCTGAGCGACTGGTTCCCGAAGACCACCGGCGAGATCGTGCACGTGGACGGCGGTCTGCACGCGGTCGGCGCCTGACCTGCCCCTTTCCGTACCGGCGACGCCCCGCTCCGCGCACCGCGCGGGGAGCGGGGCGTCACCCGTTCGGCCTACGCGGCCGGGCGGAGCCGGGCCGCGACGGCGCACGCTGGTTACGCGTTCGCTCCGGATCCCGCGTCGGATCTCGCGTCCAGCACGCGATCCCTCCCCAGCTCGGCCGAGGAGGTCCCCTTGTGCGCCTGTCCCGAAGCCTGGCCCCAGTGACCGTCGCCGTCGCTCTTGTGCTGGCTCTGCCGTA
Organism: Streptomyces sp. NPDC020490; assembly: GCF_044335305.1. Taxonomy (NCBI): domain Bacteria; kingdom Bacillati; phylum Actinomycetota; class Actinomycetes; order Kitasatosporales; family Streptomycetaceae; genus Streptomyces; species Streptomyces sp. NPDC020490. Next base: position 17,594 of record NZ_JBIRUY010000067.1, read on the forward strand.
CGAGGCGGCGTCCCTCACGCGTGTGACGACCGGTGAACGTGTGACGACCGGTGAACGTGTCACGGCCGGCGACCCGGTCCAGGCGCAGCCCTTCGGCGCCGAGTGCCGCAGCAGTGTGACCGGGTCCCACGTGGTCGCGTACTGCCACAACCCCTATCCGCAGACCGACCGCGTCAGCCTGCACGTCGAGTGCGCCCGCTGGTGGGACCTCGACACCGACGCGGCCGGCGTCGACGTCGGCCCGGCGGCGACCGTACGGCTCACCGCCCGGTGCTGGAAAGAGGTCGCCGCGGTGTGGATCAGCCACCGGCGGGCGTGAACAGCCCGGGGCGGCACACGAACGGATAGCCCGCGGCCTCGGCGCCTGCGGCCTCCGCGTCCCCCGCGCGGACCGCTTCGACCAGCCGTGTGTGGTCCATGTACGTCTCCGGCGTCAGCTCGTCGCCGACGTCGTCGCGCAGCCAGTCCCGCAGCACCTCGCCGAGGTCCGCGTACATCGCCGTCATCACGTCGTTGTGGGAGGCGGACACCACCGCCAGGTGGAAGGTCGCGTCCGCCGCCACGAACGCCTCCGCGTCGCCCGACGCCCACGCCTCCTCACGGCGCCGCAGCAGCGCGTCGAGCTGCTTGAGGTCCTTCTCCGTGCGCCGCCGGGCGGCGAGGCTCGCCGCGGCCGACTCCAGCGTGGAGCGCAGCTCGGCGATGTGCCGCGGGTCGGCACCGGCGAAGCGGCGGTGCATGACGCCGGCCAGCTCGCTCGTCGCCACGACGTACGTGCCCGACCCCTGCCGGATGTCCAGCAGGCCGTTGTGGGCGAGCGCGCGGACGGCCTCGCGGACGGTGTTGCGGGCGACGCCGAGCTGCTCGACCAGCTCCGGCTCGGTCGGGATGCGCGAGCCGACCGGCCACTCGCCGCTGGTGATCTGGGCCCGCAGCGCGTTGATGACCTGCTCGGACAGGGCGGAACGGCGCGGATGACTCAGGGGCATGGCACACCTTCGCACGAGCGCGGAACGGTCTGTCCGCCTGGACGTGGACAACCAATCATCCCATCATTCTATGATGGCTGGCATGGTGAGCGAGGAATCCCGGACGACGATGTCCACCCCATCCGTCCGCACCCCGGCGGCGAGCGAGCCCCCGGCGCCCGCCACACGCGCGTGGCCGCAGCGCATGCTGGTGCTCGGCATCGTGCTGGCCGCCCTGAACCTGCGCCCGGCCATCACCAGCCTCGGCGCGCTCCTGGAAGAGGTCCGCGACGGGCTCGGCATGAGCGGCGGCGTGGCCGGGCTGCTCACCTCCGTCCCCCCGCTCTGCTTCGCCGTCTTCGGCGTCACGGCGCCCCGCCTGGCCCGCCGGTTCGGACCGGGCGCGGTGGTGTGCGCCGGTATGGCCGCCATCACGGCGGGCCTGCTGCTGCGGCCCTACGTCGGCGGCACGGCCGGCTTCCTGGCCGCCAGCGCGCTGGCGCTGATGGGCATCGCGGTCAGCAACGTCCTCATGCCGGTGATCGTCAAGCGCCACTTCCCGGACCGGGTCGGGTCCATGACCGGCCTGTACTCGATGGCCCTCGCCCTGGGCACCGCGGGCGCGGCGGCGGTGACCGTGCCGGTGACCGAGGCGCTGGGCGGCCGCTGGCAGTCCGGGCTCGCGGTGTGGGCGGGCCTCGCCGCGGTGGCCGTGGTCCCGTGGATACCCTCCGTGCGGCAGCGACAGCGGCAGCGACAGCGGCAGCGGGACGCCGGGTCGGCCGGCGAGGCGGGCGCACGGGACCCCCGGCCCGCCGGCGAGGCACCCGCGCGCGTGGGCCGGTCTTCCGGCGAGGCGCCCGCGCGCGTGGACGGGTCCTCCGGCGAGGCACCCGCGCGCGTGGACCGTCCCGCCGACCGGGCACCCGCGGCCGAGCACCAACCGCCCGCGGTGCGGATCACCCGCAGCCGTACCGCCTGGGCGCTCGCCGTCTTCTTCGGGCTCCAGGCCACCGCCGCCTACATCACGATGGGCTGGATGGCGCAGATCTTCCGCGACGCGGGCGTGCCCGCGAGCACGGCCGGGCTGCTCCTTGCCGTCACCATGGTGATGGGCGTCCCCCTGGCCTTCGTCATCCCGCGCGTCGCCGCCCGGCTGCCGCGACAGGGCCCGATCGTCCTGGTGCTCAGCGCCTGCGGACTCGCCGGGTACGCCGGCCTGTATCTCGCGCCGGCCGCCGGCGCCTGGGCCTGGGCGCTGCTGCTCGGCGTCGCCAACTGCGCCTTCCCGCTGGCCCTGACGATGGTCGGCATGCGGGCCAGGACCGGAGCGGGCGTCGCCCAGCTGTCGGCCTTCGCGCAGAGCACCGGATACCTGATCTCCATCCCCGGGCCCCTCCTGGTGGGCGTGCTCTACCAGAGCAGCGGCGGCTGGGGGGTGCCGCTCGCCCTGATGGCGGGCCTGATGGTGCCGCAGACGATCGTCGGGATCCTGGCGGGGCGCGACTGCACCGTGGAGGACGAGGCGGCGCGCTGACCTCACCCCGGCGGCCCGTGAGGCCGCGCGGAGTGCGAGACTGGCCGCATGCCAGTCCTCGACCCGAATCCCCGCAACGGCCAGAAGAAGCTGCTGCTCGTCCTCGGCTCGTTCTTCGCCATCTTCCTGATCATCGCCATCGTCGCGACGATCGCCGCACCCTGAGACCGCCGGCCCGATCCGGCCGTCCCGCTACTGATACGGCCGCCCCGGAACGGCCGATGACGGCGCCGATGACGGCCGATGGTAGGGCTGTCCCCCCTGTCCCCTAGGGGGTGAGTGTCAGGGTCAACTGGGTGGGTCTCCGGATGGGTTGGCGGCCGCCGGCTCCGTACCTTCGAGTTGTGGCCGCTCGCCGTGGTCACGGATTCGCTCGAAGACCATCGGAGGCACCCATGTCGGCCCGTACGCACACCCGGCCGCACCCGGCGTCCACGGGCGGCGTCGACATACGGCTGCCCTGGTGGGCCCTGGCCCTGCCCACGCTCGCCTTCGTCGTGCTGCTGGCCGTGGTGCTCAACCCCACGGACGCGCACGCGGCGGCGGGCGACCCCGTGATCAGTCAGCTCTTCGCGCGCGTACAGCAGCTGACAGGTCGCTGACCACCGGCTCGGCCGCCCGCCAACTCCCACCGCCCCGTGGCCTGTTTCATGCGAAGCTGGATGCCATGAGCGTCGCAGAACCCCGCAGGATTGTCCTCTTCCGGCATGCGAAAGCCGACTGGCCACCGGTGACCGACCACGAGCGACCCCTCGCCGAGCGGGGCCGCATGGACGCCCCCGTCGCCGGGCGCAAGCTGGCCGACACCGGTATCCACCTCGATCTGGCCCTGTGCTCCACCGCGACCCGTACCCGTGAGACCTGGAAGCTGGCCGTCCACGAACTCCCGGAGCGGCCGAAAACCGTCTACGAGGAGCGGATCTACGAGGCCTCCCCGGGCGAGCTGATCGCCTTGCTCAACGAGACCCCGGACGACGCTCAGAACGTGGTCCTCATCGGCCACAACCCGGGCATCCACGGCCTCGCCGAGATCCTGGCAGGCCCGGACGAGAGCGACACCCGCCGCCGGATGGCCCGCCGCGGCTTCCCGGCCGCGGCCTTCGCCGTCCTCGCCTTCGACGGCTCCTGGAAGAGCGTGGAGCCGGGCGTGGCCACGCTCCTCGACTACTGGGCGCCGTCCGAGTAGAGACCCCCGACGAGACCCCCGACGGGACACGACGACCGAGCCGAGGGGCCCGGCCCCCGCACGGGGCCCGGCCCCCCCCCGCCCCCCCCCACGTTTAAATCACGGAGAGCGGGTACGCCGCCCCCTCCACATAGCCGGGGTCGCCCCCCACGGAAAACCAACAGTAGGTGCAACGGACCTTTA